>JAYVRT010000778.1:0-4118 GCA_043776025.1 Archangiaceae bacterium
CGCGATCCTGCTCCGGCCCCGGCAGATCTCCGTGGAGCGCGTGGAGCTCGAGCTGGTGCCGCCCGCAGAACTCCTCGCAGGTCTCGCGGGCGCGGCGGATCTCTCCCGCGCCGGGAAGAAAGGCGAGCACGTCGCCATCGAGGCCGTCCGCGACGAGGCGCTTGAGCCCGGCGAGCACCTGCTGCTCGAGGTAGCGGTCGTCCTCGGCAGGGAGGTAGTCGATCGTGACCTCGAACCGCCGGCCCTCGGATCTCAGCCGCGGGCAGCCGCCGAGCCACGCGGCGATCGGCTCGGCGTCGAGGGTCGCGGACATCACCACCAGCTTCAGGTCCTTGCGCGGCCCGAGCTGGAGCCTGCGGAGCATCGCCAGGCCGAGATCGCCGGCGAGGTGGCGTTCGTGGAACTCGTCGAGCAGCACCGCCCCGACCCCGGGCAGCAGCGGCTCGGAGATCAACCGCCGGGTCAGCAGCCCTTCGGTGAGGAAGCGGATCTTCGTCTTCGGCCCGGAGACGTCTTCGAAGCGAATCTGGTAGCCGACGGTGTCGCCGAGCCGCTCGCCGCGCTCCTCCGCCACCCGCGCCGCCGCCAGCCGGGCTGCGATTCGCCGAGGCTGGAGCACGAGGATCTCCTTGCCCCCGTTCAGCCCCCCCTCGAGCAGGGCGGGGGGCACGCGGGTCGTCTTCCCCGCGCCCGGCGGCGCCTCGAGCACCAGGGCCGGGTTCGCCTTCAGCGCCGCGACGACGTCGGGCAACAGCGGGTCGATCGGCAACGGCGTCACCGCACTTCTCGTAGCAGCAGCGTCGGGTTAAGCGAAGCAAGGATGATTCGAGACGCGACCGGGCGCGACGATCACGCGGTGGGCGAGCTGCTGGTCGCTGCCTTCGAGCGCACCTACGCGCGGAAGATGCCCGAGGTCCAGATGAGCGACGAGCGCCGGGCCGAGCTTCGCGACGTGAAGCGCAAGCGCGCGGTGGCCAGGGTGTGGGTGTGCGAGCAGCGCGGCGAGGTGATCGGCACGGTGGCCGTCTGGCCTTCGGGAGCCGAGGGGAGCGAGGCGTGGCTCGAGGGCGCGTGCGACCTGCGCCACCTCGCGGTCGATGAAGCGCACCGGGGAGGCGAGGTGTCGGCGGCGCTGCTCGAAGTCGCGGAGGCCTGGGCGAGGGCGGCGAAGGCGACGGCGGTCTGCCTCCACGTCCGGCGCGGCGCAGTGGGCGTTCGGAAGATCTACGAGGCGCGCGGCTACCGGAGGCAGCCCGAGGGAGATCTCGATTATCTCCCCGAGGTGTTTCTCGAGGCGCTCGCGCTGCCGCTCGAGGTCGCCGATCGGCTCGACTGAGGCTCAGCCGTCGAGGAGTGCGTCGAGGGCGCCGGGGGCGGCGAGGGTCTCGTAGGCCCACTCGGCTCCGGCCTCGAGCAGCTGCGCCGAGGTGAAGGCGCCGGTCGCAACCGCCATGCACTGGGCACCGATGGCGTGCGCCGCGGCGACGTCGGCGGGGGTGTCACCGATCACCACCACCCGGGCTTCGGTCCACGGGACGCGCAGGTGCTTGACGCCCCGCTGGGCGCCGCGGCGGATCAGCTCGGGCCGCTGCTCGTGATCGTCGCCGAAGCCGCCGAAGCCGAAGGACTCGTAGATCCCGACCCGCTGGAGCTTGATCCGCGCGCCCTCCTTGATGTTGCCGGTGCCTAGGCCGATCGCCGCGCCCATCTTCTTCCCGGCAGCGATCGCCTCCGACATCCCCGGGTGGATTCGGTAGGTGGCGTCGGGCGTATTGACGACCTCCGGTTGAAGGAACTCGAGGTACTTGGCGAGCAGGGCCTCGGTCATGGCTGGGTCGGGCACCAGGCCGAGCTTCTCGAACGCCTGCCGGACGATCGCCCGGTCGGTCATGCCGTCGAAGCGGAAGTGGGAGAGCGCGTCGGGGCGTTGGTAGAGCACGTCGAAGGCCCGCTCCATCGCCTTGCGGCCGGCGCCTCCGGTGGTGATCAGGGTGCCATCAATGTCGAACAGCAGGACGGTGGGGATCATCATGTTCTTGCCGCCAGGAGGCGCTGTTGTCCGCGCTCGGCCCACTCGGGGTCGAGTTCGATGCCGACGCCGCGTCTGCCGAGGCGCGCGGCGGCGAGCGGAATCGAGCCGCTTCCTGCGAAAGGGTCGACGACGACGCGATCCGGGCGGCTCCAGGAGCGAATCAACGGCTCGAGGACGCCGAAGGGCTTGTGGCTGGGGTGCGAGCCCCAGCGCGCGCCCTCTTGATCGTCGTCGTAGCCGGCGACCACCGCCCAGGGGATCGCGGGGTCCTCGGTCTGTGGAGGCGGGGCGGCGACCCGGGTGAGCACCACCGCGACCTCGACCACCCGGAGGATCTCTTCCCCTGAGTTCCCCTCGCGGGTGCGCTTGCCCCAGACGAACTCGCCGCGCAGCTCGCCCCAGCCCAGCTCGGCGGCGACCTCGAGGATCGGCGCCTTGCCCAGCAGGTTGGTCCAAATCACCAGCGGCGCGGTCGGAGTGAGGCAGACGGCGGCGACCTTGAGCCAGCCGCGGGTGAAGTCCCGGTACTCGCGGACGTCCTCGAACCGGCGCAGCGGCCCGCGCTCGATCTTCTTGTCCTTCTTCTCGCGCGGCTCGCCGCCCTTCCGCCGCCGGGTGAGGATGCAATACGGCGGGTCGGTGATCAGCGCGTCGGCCCGCTGCGGCCCGAGCGCACGTTCCCAGTCGGCGGGCCTGGTCGCATCGCCCTGGAGGATCGTCCCCGACATTCAGCGCCGCTGGGCTGCGACGTCCGCGTGCTTGACGATGAAGTCGTCGAAGGGGCCGGTGAAGTCGATCACTTCCTTGCCGCGCCGGGGGGCCCAGATGCGGGTCGCGACCTCGCGGATCAGTTCCTGGTCGTGGGTGACGCAGATCACCGTGCCCTCGAACTTCTGCAGCCCCTCGGCGAGCGCGACGATCGATTCGAGATCGAGGTGGTTGGTGGGCTCGTCGAGCACCAGCACGTTGTCCTTGCGCATCATCAGCTGGCACATCAGCACCCGCACCGTCTCTCCGCCGGAAAGCGTGTCGGTGGGCTTCATCCGCTCTTCGCCTGAGAAGAGCATCCGCCCCATCAGGCCGCTGATCTCCTCGTTGTAGAGCTTGGAGTCGAGGTCGCGCAGGTACTGGTAGGCGGTGGTGCCCTTCTTGATGATCCCGTGGTGGTCCTGCGGCATGTAGCCGACGCTCGCCTGGTGGCCCCAGGTGAGCTTGCCGGCGTCCGGGCTTTCCACCCCGGCGATCATCTTCACCAGCGTCGACTTGCCGACCCCGTTGCGGCCGATGACGCAGATCTTCTCGCCCTTCATCACCATCGCGGAGAACGGGGGGATGATCGAGACGCCGTCGTAGGACTTGGTCAGGCCTTCGATCACCAGGGTCTGCTTGCCGCTGGCGCCCTTCTGCTCGAACTTGATGAACGGGCGGGCGATGTTGCTGCGCTTGAGGTCGTCGGTCTTCAGCTTGTCGATCTGCTTCGCGCGGCTCTGCACCTGGCTGGCGCGCGTGCCGGCGTGGAAGCGGGCGATGAAGTCCTGCAGCTGGGCGATCTTCTTCTGCTTCTCGGCGTTGTCCGCCTCGACCTGGTAGCGCATCTGCGACTTCTGGCGGACCATGTCGTCGTACCCGCCGGGGTAGTTGATGATCGTCTCGTAGTCGATGTCCGCGATGTGGGTGCAGATCGAGTTGAGGAAGTGGCGGTCGTGGCTGATCGTCACCAGCGCGCCTTCGTACTCGTGGAGAAAGGTCTCCAGCCAGCGGATCGAGTCGAGGTCGAGGTGGTTGGTCGGCTCGTCGAGGAGCAGCCCTTGCGGCTTGCCGAACAGCGCCTGGGCGAGCAGCACCCGGAGCTTGTAGCCACCCTGCAACGTCTTCAGCTGCTTCTCGTGACCCTCGGTGTCGACGCCCAGGCCCTGCAGCAGCGCGGCGGCGTCGGACTCGGCGACGTAGCCGTCTTCCTCGGCGATGGTGGTCTCGAGGTCCCCGAGGCGGTTCCCGTCGGTCTCGGTGAGCTCGGCCTTCTCCAGCAGCTTGTTCTTCTCGGTGAGCGCCGCCCACAGCGGCTTGTTGCCCATGATCACCACGT
>JAYVRT010000779.1:0-4109 GCA_043776025.1 Archangiaceae bacterium
CCCGCCTCCAGTACCAGTCCCGCCTCCAGTACCAGTCCCGCCACCGGTGCCGCTGCCCCCGCCGACGCTGCTTCCGCCGCCAGAGCCGCCGCTTCCGCCTCCGGACCCTCCGTTGGCAGCGCCCGAGCAACCCGAAACTGCAACAGCGACCACCAGCGATCCGAGGAGCAGTCTCATGGGCGCGAGAGTCTAGAAGAGATGGAAGCAATGCGCCCCCGCTGCGATTCCGGCAGAGTCCGCCGCCGGATGAAGTGGCTCGAGCGGTGGTCTCCTCTGCTGACCGGTGTCGCCGGCGGACTGGTGTGCCTGCCGATCCTCTCCAACGGGCTGACCAATTGGGACGACAGCCACTACCTCACCGAGAACCCCTTCCTCACGGCTGGACTCTGGGGCGTGGCCCGCGCCTTCGCCGAGCCTTTCGATCACGCGTGGTACCCGGTCACCCAGGCGATGTTGGTGTTGGTTCATCTGGTCGTCGGCGGGGCGCCGCTCACGCTCCACCTCGTCCAGTTGCTGCTGTTCGCCGGCGCCTGCGCGCTGCTCCCGCGGGCGCTCGCGACGTTCGACGTCCCCATGCCGCTGGGGGTGGCGACGACGCTGGTGTGGCTGGCGCACCCGTTCCGGGTCGAGAGCACCGCGTGGGTCGCCAACCTCAAGGACGCGACCTCGCTCTTCTTCGTCGTTCTCGCGTTCGCGCTCTACGGTGCCGGCCGCCGGCGCGGGTCGAGCGTCGCCTTCCTGATCGGAATCTTGTCGAAGAGCATGGTCGCGTCGTTGGGGCTGCTGTTCGTCGGGCTCGAGGCGCGGAGCAAGCGCGAGGGGGCGCTGACCCGGAGCGCCGGGTGGTGGGTACCCAGCGCGGCAGTGAGCGTGATCGCCGCGGTGCTCCACCTGCTCGGCCGGGATCCCTGGCAGGTGCCGCCGGCGAACTTCGCGACCCGGCTGTGGATGCCGGTCTGGTACCTGCTCCGCCTGCTCTGGCCGGATTCCCCTCGGGCGATCTACGCGTGGACGGCGCTGGGCTGGGACGATCCTCGGGCCTGGGTGGGGTTGCTGCTGTGCGGGGGAGCGGTCGCCTGGGCAGCTCGAAGCCCGGGGGCATCGCGCTGGCTCCTCGCCGGCTTCGTGCTGCCTCTGGTGAGCGTCCTCGGGCTGGTTCCGATGGGGCAACCCGTCGCCGAACGCTACACGCTGCTCGCCTCGATCCCCTTGGCGCTGGTGGTGTGCTGGGCCGTGCTGAAGCTGCCGCGGCCCGCGGCGCTGGTCGCGCTGCTGGTGCTGGTCTGTGCCGAGACGGTGGCGACAGTTCGAAGAGCGCAGCAGTGGCACGACGGCGTCTCGCTGTGGACTGCCAACCTTCCGCTCGCACCCAGCGACTTCACCGTTCGCTACAACCTCGCGGGCGCGCTGGGCGGCGCGGGACGTTTCCGTGAGGCCCACCAGCACCTGCTCGCGGCCTACGCGTTGCGGCCGGGCTGGCCGGGGCTCGACTGCCTCCTCGCGACGGCCCAGGCCGCCGCGGAGAACCTCGACAGCACGTGGATCACCCAGAGCCTGCCGAAGATCTGCGCCGCGCCCCCCGACGAGCGCTGGCTCGCCACCCGGCAGCTCATCGCGGCGAGGGACCGCCGGGGGGAGATCCTGATCGAGCAGTTGAGCATGGGCCCCCACGCCTCGGAGGCGGCGGCCTTGCTTGGCGCGCTCTCGCTTCAGAAGGGCGACGCCCGGCGCGCGCTCGGGTTGGCACGCCGGGCGAGGGTGATCGACCCGAAGAACGAAGGTGCGCTGATGACCGAGGCGTCGGCGCTGTTGTCCGAACACCGGACGCAGGAGGCGATCTCCGTCACCGAGAACCCTGTCACCGACCCCAGCATCCGGGCCGCGCTGAAGGGCATTCGCGCCGCCGCGCTGTTCGAGCAGGGAAAGACCGAGGAGGCGTCGCGGCTCCTCGAGGAGAGCAAAGAAGAGCTCAGGGCCGCGGGCCGCCCCGTGCCCTGACGGGCCGCACCGCGTCTCGCAGCCAATCGCCCGAGCGCTCGGGCTCGATCGACACCGCCGCCGCCAACCCTCCGACGAGCGCGCCGGCGATCCCCACCACCGAGACGTCACAGCCCGCCAGATGGAGCCCTCGCACCGGCGTGCGCGGTCTCAAGGAAGGGTTCTCGAAGCGCTCGCGGTTGGCCTCGAGGCCGTAGGCGGCGCCGTCGATTCCCCGGACGAAGTGGGCCGTCGAGGCCGGGGTGGAGAGCTCGCGGTAGGCCACCAGCGGCCCGAGCGCGGGCAGCTTCTTCAAGAGCGCCGCGAGCAGCCGATCGGAGATCGCCTCTTTGAGCCTTTCGTACTCCGCGCCCCGTTGCCGCCAGCGCGCCTCGGCGAACTTCGCGAACGGCGCCCAGTCGGTCATCACCACGATCTGCCCGGTGTGCAGGCCCTCGGGCCCATGGTCGACGCCGTCCTTGAGCGAGGGAAAGCTCAAGTACGACGAGGCCGGCTCCGACGCCGCGTCCCAGACCTCCTCGCGGAAGTCGTTCATCAGCCACCGGTTGGCCTCGCTCGCGCCGGCCGCGCGGATGTCGCCGCGCAAGCCGAGGTAGAGGCAGACGTGGGCGCACGACGGGCGCAGCGCTTCGATCGGCGCGACCCAGTCGGCGGTGCGTTCTTCGTCCGGCAGCAGCCGCAGGGTGTTCTTCGCCCCGACCGCGCTCACCACCGCGCGCGCGCTGAGCACTTCGCCGCTCGCCAGCCTCACCCCGGTGGCGTGGCCATGCTTGACGACGATCTGCTCGACGTCGGCGCTGACCTGAACCCAGCCGCCGTGCTCCAACAGGCTCGAGGAGAGCGCGCGGGGGATGCTCATCGAGCCGCCGACCGGGTAATAGGCGCCGCGCCGGTAGTGCCGGGAGATCAGCGCGTGGATCCCGAACACCGAACGGCTCGGAGGCGCGCCATAGGCGCTCCAGTGGGCGCCGAGCACCCCGCGCAGCCGCGGATTCTGCGTCAAGCCGTCGAGCACCTCGCCGGTCGTCGACAGCGCCAGCTCGCGCGAGGGCCCGCCGCCCCCCCGCCTTAGCCAGGGAGTGATCGAGCGGGCGACGAAGTAGTCGCGCATCGCCGCCGCCGCTTCCCGCAGCAGCGCGAAGTAGCGCTCGATCGCCGGACGCTCGTCGGGAAAGCCGCGCAGCAGGTTGGCGCGGAGCCCGGTGAGCGTGCCGGGAATCTCCACCTTCATTCCGTCGGGAAGCTCCACCACGTCGTAGGCGCCCGGGACGCGGGTCCAGGCAAGCCGGTTCCCCGAGAGCTTCGCCAACACCCGGCCGGCCATTCCGCTGTGGCCCATCTCTCCGACGACGTGCAGGCCGACGTCCCACGCCCAGTTGGCGCGCCGAAACGACTGGGTGAAGCCGCCGGGCACCCGGTGCTGCTCGAGCACCAGCACCCGCTTTCCAAGCTGAGAGAGCAGCGCCGCCGCGGAGAGGCCGCCGATGCCCGCGCCGAGGACGATCACGTCCCACGGCCCCTCCGGCGCTTTGGGGCCCCAGGCGCGGCGCTCGACGCCTTTCATTTCCCTGCCGCGGAGTGGACGTGCCGGGTCAGCCCGAGCAGCACGGCGGGCACGTCAGCCGGGCCGTCGACCGGCAGTCCGGTGAGGCGGCCGACCGCCCTGGAGATCCGTTCGTTGGGCGGCCGGAACGGAGGAATGACGCCCTGGTCCCGCATCGTCCGCACCTTCTCCATCGTCTCGTTGACCGGGTGGCTGACGCTCTGATTCTCGTTGAGCCAGAAGTGGAGCACCTTGAGCGCGTCGAGGCGCTCGCGATCCGGTTGCTCCGAGGCGGCGATCGCCTGGCGCGCGTAGGCGAAGAACGTCGCCCCGTGCCGCGCCTCGTCGGCGGCGATCCGCTGGCTGATCGACGCCAGCAGCGGCTCGGGGCAGGTGAGCGCCATGCCCAGGTAGGCCTCGGCGGCGAACATCTCGGAGATGACGTTGGTGACCAGGGTCCCGGTGCGCGACTTCATGAACGGCGCCGACACCCGGCCGCGGCTGGCGAACTGGGCGTCCGGCGCCTCCCCGACGAGCGCGAGCCACTTCAGCAGCACCATCGGGTGGC
>JAYVRT010000780.1:0-14774 GCA_043776025.1 Archangiaceae bacterium
TTTCCTCAACGCGACTGGGAGTGCCTCTGCCATCGCCACTACAGATCAAAGACCGATCTTCGAGGCAAGTCCGATCAACTCAACCGAGCAGTGGGGTTAAGGCGCCAACTCAGCTCGTCGACGGCGTGAAGATCAGCAGGTAGTGGTCCGACAGCCCGTCGAAGTCGGTCACCACCTCGAAACCGGCCTGCTTCGCCGCCGCCTCGAGCGGAGCACGCAGTTGACGGGTGTGCGTCACCGCCAGGCGGCCCCCGGGAGCGAGCGCGGGCTTGAGCTGCTTGAGGAACGCGACGCGGTCGGCGAGGAAGTGGTCGACCTCGGACATCAAGATGAGGTCGTACGCACCCGCCTCGAGGCCCGGCGCGTCGGGCTGGGCCTGGCGCACGGTGACCTCCGGCCGGCTGGCGGCGCGCGCCTTCAAGGTGGCGAGCGCATCTTCGTCGACGTCGGTCGCGATCACGTGACCCGAGGGCCCGACCGCGTCCGCAAGCCGGAAGGTGAGGTAGCCGCGGCCAGCGCCAACGTCCGCGACGCGCTGCCCCGGCTTCAGCCCGAGCGCGCCGACAATCTTTTCCGGCGTTCGCTGTCGGTCGTAGCTGGGGTTCTCGCCTTCGATGCCGCCGATGGGCTTGAAGGTGTCGCGGGGAGGCAGCGCGAGGGCGGGCGGAGGGGCGGGAGCCGGACGCTGACACCCCGAACCGAGGGCCAGCGGAATGAGCAGGGACACCGCTGAGATTCGCACCGCGTCAGTGTGCCGCGAATCGCTGCGGTTTCAGGTGCCAAACGCGCCGCTCAGCTCGCGGTGATTACGACTTGCCCCCGCGCGCGCTTGCTCACCATGTGCGCCACCGCCTTGCCGGCCTCCGCGAGCGGATAGGTCCTGTCGATCACCACCTTCACCGCGCCCGCCTGCATCAACGCGCCGAGGCCCCCGAGGTTCTTCCGCGAGGGCACGCAGTGCACGGTGCGCCACTGCTTCGACTTGAACAGGCCCGCGAACGCCATGCTCGGCAGCGTCCCCAGCCAGGGGTGGGTGCCGATGCTGTTGGGCAGCAACACACCGTCCGCCGCGAGCACGCGCGCCGACTCGGACGGCTTGTGGTTCATCACGTTGTCCATCACCACGTCGTAGCGCTCGCTCTGCTGGGTGTAGTCCACCTGGGTGTAATCGATGACGTGGTCGGCGCCGAGTGAGCGCACCAGCTCGACGTTCCTTGTGCTGCAGACTCCGGTGACCGTCGCCCCCCGAGGGCCTTGGCGATCTGCACCGCAAAGGTGCCGAGACCACCCGAGGCGCCGTTGATCAACACCCGCTGACCTTGACGCACATGCGCGACGTCGCGCAGGGCGATCAACGCCGTTACGCCCGACATCACGGCCCCCGCCGCTTCCTCGAAGCTCAGCTGCGCCGGCTTGTGCGCCAACTGCGCCACGGGGACGACGGTGTACTCGCAGAACGTGCCCTGCGCGCCTGCTCGAAACCGTCGGTCCACACCGAGCCAAAGACCGCGTCCCCGGGGGCGAAATCGGTGACGTTCGTGCCCAAAGCGGTCACGACGCCGGCGACGTCCGAACCGCGCACCGCCGACACGGGGCCCCGAAGCCCGATCGCCAGCCGGAGCGCGTAGGGAACTCCGAGGGTAGCGATCCAGTCCGGGGTGTTCACCGAGGTCGCGTGCACCCGGACGAGCACCTCGCCCTCGCCGGGCGTGGGGATGTCGAGCTCTCCGGGGACGAGGACGACTTCAGGAGCGCCATAGCCAGTCTGCAGGATCGTTTTCATCCCCCATTCATAGGGGTGCAGATTCGAGCGCGCGATGCGAGATTTTGCGACTCTGGCGTGCAAAAATGTGCGTATGGATTGGGACGAGCTGCGCTACGTGCTGGCGATCCAGCGGGAGAAGACGCTCTCCGGGGCGGCCGCGACGCTGGGGGTCACCCGGACGACCGTCGGGCGCCGCTTGCGCGAGGCCGAGCGGCGGCTCGGCGTCCGGCTCTTCGACCGCACCGACGAGGGCCTGGGGGCGACGGCGGCCGGGGAGGAGCTGGCGGAGACCGCCGCCCGGCTCGAAGCGGAGATTCACGTCACCGAGGGTCGTCTGCTGGGCCGCGACGCGGAGCTTCGGGGCCGGCTGCGGGTGTCGACGGTGGACTTCGTCTTCGCCGGCTTTCCCGAGGTCTTCTCCAGCTTCGTCCAGCGCTACCCCGGGGTGGAGGTGACCGTCGGGGTGACCAACGAGCAGGTCTCGCTGCTGCGCCGGGAGGCCGACGTCGCGCTGCGGCTCGGCAACAGCCCGGCCGACCGCCTCGTGGGCCGCCGGGTCGGCCGGATGCAGTTCGAGGCCTACGGCGCTCGCTCACTCGTCGAGCGGGTGGGCAAGGGCGCGTCCCTCTCCGACTTTCCCTGGCTTCATCCCGATGAGCGCTCCGACGGACGCTGGCTCGACGGATGGCTGGCGAAGAACGCGCCGGGGGCGAGGGTGGCGATGCGCTCGGATGATCACACCGTTCGCCGGCGTGCGATCTCCGCCGGCATCGGGGTCTACTTCCTGCCTTGCTTCGACGGCGACACCGATCCCGGGCTGGTGCGGGTCGGGGCTCGCCTCAGCGACGAGGCGCGCGACCTGTGGGTGCTGACGCTGCCTGAGCTTCGCCACAACAGCCGCATCCGCGCCTTCATGGATCACGTCTACGAGGCGTTCAAACCGCTCCGACGGGCGCTCGATGGGAGCCGCCCCGGCCGGCCGCGCCACTGAGGCATCGCCAGGACCTCATCCACCGCCCGCGGGGAGCAGCGACGCGCTCGCCAGCGCCGCCAGGTACAGACCCAGGCCGTAGATGGCGTGCGTCACCACGCTCTTGAGCGAATTGAAGACCGGGGTCGGGGTCTTCGAGGATGCGATCCCCGCGCCCAGAGCCGGCTGCAGGATGAGCAGGGGCGCGGCGACCGTCAGCAGCCCGATAAAGAGCGCGGGGAGCAGGGCCGGCGACCGGGCCCACGGCAGGCCGAACTGCCAAAGAAGCAGCGCGGCGAAGGTGACTCCGATCGAGTAGTGCGCGCCCCAACCGATCAGCCTCTCCCCTCGAACCGGCGTCGACCGGGCGATGCTCTCGTGCCGCCATCGCCCCTCGGGCAGGTGCCCAATCCATCGCCCGAGAAACGCGAAGTTCAGCGACGGGACTCCGATGCGCCTCAACAACGCGGCCCACAGGTCCATCAACATCGTGGCGCCGACACCGATCAAGATCGTGCGCACGGCGAATTCGGTGTGCTCAGTCATGAAGAGAAGGTGCGGCCCGGGCGGCAAACAAGCCATTCGTTCTTCTGGAGGTCCTCCCTCGGAAATCCTGAGGGCGGACCTCCAGCCAAACGGACCTGGGAGCACCTAGGAGCGCAACGCCGCGGCGGCGGCGGTCACCAACGGGTCCTGCGTCCGGCTCGCCAGGTGCGCGAACAGGACCCGCACCCGGGCGGGGGACTCGAGGACCAGGTCGACCTCACCTCGCGCTCGCGCCTCCTTCGCACCGTCCTCATGCAGCAGCCCGACCCCGACCCCGCTTTCAATCAGGGTCCGCGTCACGCTTTCGCGGTCGACGCTGATGATTCGCTTCGGGCGGATGTGATGGGCCTGAAACAGGCTCTCGGCGGTGCGGCCGCAGCAGGCGCTGGTGGTGGGGTAGATCCACGTCAACTGCTCGAGGGCCTTCCAGTCCAGCGCCCCGGCCGTCGCGATCCGGCCGGAAGGCGTGGCGAGAAAGATGCTGAAGTCGGACACACGGAGCGTCGTCAGGTCGGCGTCCGGGTCACCCGGCTCGTTGTAGAAGCCGGCGTCGAGGCTGCCGTTGCGGATGCCCGCGAGGATCTCCCGCGAAGTGCCGTGCGTGAGGGCCACCTCCACCTCGGGGAAGCGCTCGGAGAGGCCCGTCAGCAGCTTTCCGATCGCCGCGTGGTTCGAGTTGCTTCCGGCGCCGAGCCGAAGCCTCCCCGTCAGGCGTCCCTTGATGCGGGTGGCCTCGTCGACCAGGTCCTGGTGCGCGCCCAGCGTCTGCTCCGCGCGCGTGAGGAGCCGCTGGCCCTCGGCCGTCAGGCTCATTCCCTTGGGGGTGCGTTCGAACAACTTCAACTCGAGCGCGTCCTCGATCGCCTTGATGTGGGCGCTCACCGCGGGCTGGCTCAGGTGCAACACCTCCGAGGCGCGGGTGATGCTGCTCTCGCGAGCGACGGCGACGAACGTCCTGAGCTGATTGAGTTCCATCGGTGCGGCTGGCTTAACACCCCGCCCGCGGGGGTGCGCCCGGTCAGCGCCGGGCCGGCGGTTCGATTCGCTGCCCGACCTTCGCGCCCGACGCGAAGCGAACGAACGCCGCGTCGTCGATGCGCCGGGCGAACTCCGTCGCCGGCGCCGCACCGCTGCGGACCGCCGCGTAGAACTCCTCGAGTTGCCCTTGCGTCTCGAGGAGCAGCAGCGCCGCGCGCGCGTACCCGTACCAGAGCATCGCGCGGTCGCCGTAGACCTCGGCGGAGTCGACCGCGCCGAGGCGGGAGATCCCCGGAAGCTCCCCGTGGGAGATCGCGCGCTGCACGTCGCGCATCCGGTAGTTCACGTTGAACCGCATCCCCTTCGGCGTCACGTCGGAGCCCCCGTAGAGCGAGCCGATTCCTTCGTTGAGCCACGAGGGGCTCGCCGGGAAGTCGTCGCCGAGCAGCGGGTGCGCCAGCTCGTGGCTCATGTTGCGCGGCCCGGCCTCGAGGTTGATTACCACCACCCGATCCTGCGGGCTGTAGAAGCCGAGCTCCGAGGGCCGATCGCCCATCACCCGGTCGGCGAAGTCGCGGTAGTCGGCCGCGCGCTCGAAGAGGCAGACGTCGACCGGGCGCTTGGGGGCAGCCTCGAGGAGAAAGCGCGCGTTCGGCCCCGACGGCGTCAACAGCGAGGAGTGGCGGCGGACCTTTCACCCCGTCGATGCCGGGACCGCCGGCGGCGGAACTCCCTGACGGATGACGGGGTGATGGCCCCAGAGTGCGGATTCCGCACATCTGGACGATCACCCCAGCCGAGAGGGGCGGTCATGGTCGCGAGGCGTCCGGCAGATTTGCGGGGTGCTCATTCCCAGCGTGCGGATTCAACACATTGCAACGATCACCGCGCCAGAAAGCTACGCCGCGCTCGCACTCGTGAGCCGCCCAGCGAAGAGCGCTCGCCGCTTCGCCAGCCGCCGCGCCCGCGCGTTGACGGTGTCGGCGACGAGGTAGCGGACGAACGCCCAGAGGGGCGACAGCGTCGTGTCCGGGTCGAGCCCGACGCCCATCCGCTGCAGCTGCGCGCTGTACCAGGCCATCTCCACCGCGTTCTCGAGCTTCTTGATGCCGCTCCAGCGCTGGCGCTGGGGCAACGCCGCGGCCCGGCCTTCGAGCAGGCGCAGCGGCAGCTCAGGCTCGATCGCCATCGGGCGGGCGAGGCCGACGAGGTCCACCGCTGCCGACTGCAACGCCGCGTTCATCGCCGCGGCGCTGCGAAAACCTCCCGTGAGCAGCACCGGCGCGCGGACGGTGGAGCGCACCCGCTCGGCGAAGCCGAGGAAGTACGCCTCGCGCTGCGAGCGGACGGCGCCGACTCCGAACGACGCCGGTGCCTCATAGCTGCCGCCGGACAGCTCGAGGAAATCGAGGCCGCAGGCATCGAGCTGCTGGGCGACTTCCACCGCCTCGTCCTCGGTCATCCCCCCGCGCATGAAATCGGCGGTGTTCAGCTTCACCCCGACACAGAAGCCGGGCGAGACCGACGCCCGCACCGCGTTCAACGTCCGCACCAGGAGCCGTGCGCGGTTGGCGACCGAGCCGCCGTACTCGTCCGTGCGCTGGTTCGTCAGCGGAGAGAGGAACTGGCTCATCAGGTACCCGTGCGCCGCATGGAGCTGCACCCCGTCGAAGCCCGCGGCCTCGACCCGCTGCGCCGCCCGGGCGAACTTCGCAATCACCTCCTCGAGCTCCCCGGTGGTTGCCGCCCGCGGCTTGCCGAACGCCTTGAGGAACTTCACGGCCGCCACTGCCGAGGGCGCCAGCGGGCTCGAGTTCACCCACCCGGGCGTCTGCCGTCCAGCGTGGTTGAGCTGCACCACGACCTTCGCCCCGCCCGCCTTCGCCTCCCGGGCCCAGGCCGCCATCGCGGCGGGGTCGGTGGCGTCATCGACGATCACGTCCCCTGGCCGCACCGGGTGGTCGCGGTCGACCCCCGCGTTGCCGGTGATGACCAGCCCCGCCCCCGACCTCCCATACCTCGCGTAGAGCCGCTGGAGCGCGGGCGTCGGGTTGTCCGACGCATCGGCGAGCGCCTCGGTCATCGCCGAACGGACCAGACGGTTGGACATCGTCAAGCCACTGGGGAGCCGGAAGGACTGATCGATCATTTCAGCACAATAAGAACGGTCGTTTTCATTGTCAAACGACCGTTCTTTTTTAAGCACAGTCGTTCTTTCGATGATACAAGGACACCGTGACCAGCGCCGCTCTCAAGGCCCGGATTCCCCATGGCGAGCGGACGCGCCTGGAGATCCTCGAGGTCGCCGAGCGCCTCGCCGCGCGCGAAGGCCTCGAAGGGCTCACCATCGGCCAGCTCGCCGAAGAGGTGGGGATGAGCAAGACCGGCCTGTTCACCCACTTCGGCTCGAAGCAGGCGCTCCAGCTGGCGACGGTCGAGGCGGCCTTCGCCCGCTTCAACGAAGAGGTGATCGCGCCGGTGATGAAGCTGCCCGCGGGCGTCCGCCAGCTGCGCGAGGTCTTCGAACTCTACTTCTCCTACGTCGAGCGCCGTTCGAACAATGGCGGCTGCTTCTTCACCGCCGCCGCGCAGGAGATGGACGACCGGCCTGGCGCGGTGCGAGACGCGATCGTCCGCTTCGTCGAGCTGCGCGACAGCCTGGTGGCCGGCGCTTTGAAGCAGGCGGTGAAGCAAGGCGAGCTGCGCAAGGGGCTCGACGTCGAGCAGCTGGCGTTCGAGCTGGTGGCGCTGGCCTCCGGTGCCAGCGTCGCCTTCCAGCTGCT
Source organism: Archangiaceae bacterium (assembly GCA_043776025.1). Taxonomy (GTDB): domain Bacteria; phylum Myxococcota; class Myxococcia; order Myxococcales; family Myxococcaceae; genus JAYVRT01. The sequence continues at coordinate 7,043 of JAYVRT010000780.1, forward strand.
GAAGGACCCCAACGTCCTCGCCCGCGTCCGCGCCTCGTTTACCCGGCTGCTCGGCGACGCAAAGGCGCGCAAGTCCTGATTCCCTTAGGCGTCACGGTGACGTCGATGGCCTCGCCGCCGCACGTGATGATTGCGCGGGCGCGCGCCACCGCCTGGGGCATCCCCTGGCTCGAGCGCCCCCGCAACTCGAGCCTCGACCCGTTGTTCGCCCAGGCGACGGCGTTGCTGATTCTCGGCGGCGAAGGTTGGACCCTGCGCGACGCCGAGGGGACGCTCCAGTTCAGCCCGGGGATGGCGCAGCTGCGAATCAAGCGCTTCGAGTCCGGCTTCCTCGAGGACATGCTGCTGCGGCTGGGCGAGCTGAAGCCCGGGGACACGGTGCTCGACTGCACCTTCGGGCTCGGCGCCGATGCGTTGGTGGCGGCGCGCGTCGTCGGCCCCACGGGGCGGGTGGTGGCGATCGAGAAGAGCCTGCCGCTGTTCGCGATCGGCTCCGAGGCCTTGCAGCGGCCCTACGCCGAAGGCTTCGCGCCGATCGACGTCCGCCGGGGCGACAGCGCGGAGGTCTTGCCGACCCTGGAGACGAAGAGCGTCGACGTCGTCCTCTTCGACCCGATGTTCGGCCGCCCCAACAAGTCGTCCAACGCCTTCTCGATGCTTCGCCGCTACGCCGACCCTGCCCCGCTGACCTCGCCGATGCTCGACGAAGCCCGCCGCGTCGCCCGCCGCTGGGTGGTGATCAAGGGCTCGCGCTACTCGAAGGACTTCCGGAAGTTCAACCTCGTCGCCGAGCCGAGAAACCTCTCCCGCGGCGTCCTCTGGGCCCGGCTGCCTGGCGCCTAGGTAGCTCCAAAGGTCAGCGCCTGGTCGTAGGTCACCGCCTTCTTCATCGGGTCGAAGAACACCACCCGCACCGTGTTCGCCCTCGGGTCGAAGGTGAGCGTGGTGGTGAGGAAGCCGCCGCCCGCGTAGAGGAACTGCTCGGCGGGAAATCCGAGCTTCTTGTTCGCTTCCTGCCCCGGCTCGAGGATGAGCGAGAGCGGGTTGATGTTGCCCGCCGGCCCGGCGGCGATCTCGATCAGCCGCCGCCGCGCCCCGGTGGCCTCGACGCGCATCACCAGCCCGAGGTGAAAGTCCCCGCTGACGAACCAGACGTTCTGCAGGTCCTCTTGGTCGATGAAGCCGAGCAGCTCTTCGCGCGCGACGGTGTAGCCCTGCCAGCGGTCGGTCTGCCCGCCCCAGAGCGGCGGCGGCATGATCGTGATCGGCACCGAGTTCATCAGCACCTTGAAGTGGCAGGGACTGCTCTTCAGCGCGTCCTTGAGCCAATTCATCTGCGCTCTCGACAGGTACTGCTCCTGCGGGGTGCCGCGCGTCGAGGGGAGCCGCTCCATCCGGCAGTCGAGGAGGAAGAACTCGACGGTCCTCCCCCAGCGGTAGCTGCGCCAGATTCGATCGTCCGGCCCGCGCTCGACCGGCAGCGTCTCGAACCAGGTCTGCTTGCCCGAGGTGATGATTGGATGCGTCGCGCCCATCGCCTCGCTGTCGACGTTGTTGGTGAAGTCGTGGTCGTCCCAGACGAGGTAGCCGCCGGCGTTGGGCATCAGCGCCCGGTAACCGGGGTCCTTGAACTGCTCCTGCCACTTGGCGCGGAACTCGGCGACCGTCGTCGCGCCGTCGTTGTACGAGACGTCGCCCAGGTGCAGCCAGAGGTCGAGCGGCTCGCCGCCCATCGCGACCAGCGGCGCGAACGGCCGGTACCGGTACGAAGCGCAGCTGGTCGCGCCCACGGTCACCGGCTCGAGCCACGACTCGGGGAAGGCGGTGCGGACCTTGCCGATCTGCGAGCGCTGCGAGAGCGCCGCGTCGAAGAACGCGTAGCGGTACCAGGTGCCGGGAGCCAACCCCTCGACCTTCACCTTCACGTTCCCGTCGGGGGGAACCTCGAGCGTCCGTTGGGTCACCAGCGCGACATGCGACGGCGTCGACAGCTCGCGCCAGACCCGCAGCGTCACCGAGGCCGCGCCCTCGGCCCGGGTCCACAGCACCACCGAACTGGTGCGCATCGCGCCCGAGGCGACGGTCTGGGGAAAGAGCGCCTCGCTGTACGCCACCGCCTCGGGGAGAAACGGCAGCCAGTGCGCGTGGTCGAAGCGCTGGGCGTCGACGCTCGCCCCGTCTTCCGGCGTGCCGGAGCAGGCGGTGAGGGCCACGCCCGCGCCCGCGGCGATCAACTCCCGGCGATTCAGCGGCATGCGCGTCTCACGCGAAGTTGAATATCAGCGGACGAGGCAACCCGTCAGTGACAGTCGGCGGCGCAGGCGTGATTGACGCACCGCTCGGGGGCCACTCCGCCGTCGGGGCAGCGCAGCGAGGCGTTTCCCGCCGGGCAGTCTTCGTCGCGGGCGCAGGCGCCGACCTGGGTGCAGCGCTGTTGATTCCCCGCGCACTGGGGGCACGCGTCGCGGCAGTACATCGTGCCGTTGGGGCCGCAGGGCTCGCGCGAGCCGACCGGCTGGAAGTTGCAGGAGATGTTCTCCCCGGCGACGCAGGCGCCATCGTGGAGCACCTCGACGGCCGCCACCTGCGCCTCGCACGCGTTGTTGAAGGTCGCGCCGTTGGCGCCGCAGACGAGCGCGACGTTCTTCGGGCACGCGCCGCAGTCGACGCACGTCGGCGCGTTGGGGCAGCCGGTCGCGGGGTTGATGCCACCGGGGCCGGCGCACTTTCCCGCCGCGCACTGCGGAGGTACCAGCGCGGGGCACGACGAGCAGCACCCGTTGTTACAGGTCAACGCACCGGGCGCGCCGCAGGACCAGGTGTTGGTGCACTTGTTCTGCCCACTGGGGCAGTTGCCGCACACCGGGTCCGCCCACTCGTAGACGCCGTCGCAGTTGTCATCGAGGCCGTTGTTGCAGACCTCGGCGCGGCCGGGGTTCACGTTGCCGTTGAAGTCGTTGCAGTCGCACAGCTTCTTCCCCGGGCAGACCACCTTCGGGTCGCAGGACTGCACGTAGCCGTCGTTGTCGAGGTCGAGGCAGGGGTCGCTCTCGCACCACCCGGGCGGGCACGGGCAGCTGTTGCAGACCACCGGCCCGGTGCAGATGAGGTTGAGCCGGCACTGGCTGTTCTGGCGGCAGCCCGGGACACAGGAGAACTCTCCCGACGCGCAGCCCTCGCAGACCATCCCCGGGGAGCACTCCGAGTCGGAAACGCAGCCGCTGTGCGGCCCACCGCCGCCTCCTCCACCCGCTCCGCCGTCCCCACCGTCGAGCAGTCCAGCGCGTGGCTTCGCGCAGGCCGCCAGCAGCAGGACGCAGCAGAAGCCGGTTCGGATCGCAGCCATGCGCCCGCCCAAAGCACGACACATGCCCACCTGCGCCGACCTGTTTGCGGCTGCTTGCGCCGACGCGGGCTCAGTTTTCTGAAGCGCCGTACAGCTCTTCGAGGGTCAGCACCCGGGGGAGAAAGTCCTCTCGTCCGAAGCGAATCCTCCCGATGCCCGGCGGCTCGCCCGGCTTCTTCGTCTCCACCGCCACCAGCGTCGTCGCGCCCCGCACCGCCAGCTTCCCGGTGCGCAGGTTGTCGACGCGGTAGTGCAGCTGGACGCTCACCCGCAGCAGCTTCGTCAGCGCGACCCGGACCTCGATGACGTCGTCGTAGCCGATGAACTCGTCGTACTGGACCTGGAGGTCGCGCATCGCCAGGTAGATGCCCTGCTTCGACAGCTCGAGGAACGGGACGCCGAACTTGCGGAAATACGTCTCCCGGGCCTGCTCGAACCAGATCGCCGCGTTCCCGTGGTGCACGTAGCCGACGGCGTCGACCTCGGAGAAGGTGATGCGCTTCTGAAAGGCGGCGCTGAGCGCCTCGAGGCGAGGAGTCATGCGGGCTTGGGATTCTCAGCGGGTGAGGAACCGTTGCGTGTATCTGTTTTCGACGCACCGCGAAACCACCGGCGCCCCATGGCGGATAATGTGTGCGTGTCGCCCGAACCCATCCTTCCTCTGCTGACTCCTTCTCTGCGCGGCGAGACGCCGGCCAACCCCGACCGCCGCGGCTCGCGGGGGGACTCGTTGCTCGGCCTGTTCCAGCGCATCTCCAAAGGCTCCGAAGAGCGCCGCGCCTTCCGCGACCGCCGGGCCACGCCGCGCGTCTCCGTCGAGCTCGAGTGCGAAGAGCGCACCACCGACAGCCGCTACGTCCGCCTCACCCGGGACCTCTCCACCTTCGGGATGTCCACTGGCGTCGGCCACACGCCGGCCACCGGCACCCGGCTCACCCTCTCGCTGTTCCTCCCCGACGAGCCGCTCGCGCCGCTGAAGCTGGACGCCGAGGTGCTGGGGCCCTTCGATGCGGGCGGCGGGATGCGGCTGAAGTTCAAGAACCCGTCGGTCGAAGCGGTCAAGCGGATCCACCGCTACCTTTCAGCGATCCGCGACTGAAGCCCGGGTAGACTGCTCCCATGAGTGACGCCAGCTCGTTCGAGCGCCGGCGAGCAGTTCGCGTCAGCGTGGTGATTCCGATCGAGGTCCGTGACGCCCACGGGTTCTCGCTCCATTCGTGCAGCGACCTCTCGGTCGGTGGGGTGTACTTCGACCGCGCCATCCCCCACCCGGTCGGCAGCCGCGTCGGGCTCTCCTTCACCCTCCCCGGTCAGGACCAGGCGGTGCAGTGCGGCGGCGAGGTGGTGAATGTGCCCGACACCCACCAGTACGGAATGGGCGTCCGCTTCGTCGATCTTTCACCGGCAGATGAGGCGCAGTTGCTCGCGTTCATCGGCGAGGAGCAACCATGAGGCAGGCGGTGGGGGTGTTGGCGGCGGCGCTGTTGGGCGGGTGCATCCACGACGGGCAGGCGCAGCGAGACCGCGGCGCCGCGGGGCTGATCGAGAACACCCAGACCATCAAGGCCCCGGACAAAGACCGCTGTGCGATGACCAAGGGCAGCGGCGCCGGCAAGCGCTGTGAAGAGGCGAAGTACCTGGGAGAAATCTACGTCCGCAAGCTCGACGTCGGCACCGACGTCTGCCTCGAGGGGGGCTTCGGCGACGAGCCCGGCGGCGCGTGCCTCGCCCGCGGCGGTGTCGTCGACACCCGCACCAACGAGATCCTTTTGGAGGTCCGGGGAGCAAAACCCGACTCCCGGTGGTTCAAGAAAGAGCAGAACCAGTACTGGTTCGAAGAGGGCGCCCTGGTGGACCTCTACCTCGCAGACCACGGTTACTAAGATGGCGTTCTTCGACCCCTTGCTCGAGCGGTTGACCTTCTTCAAGCAATTCTCCCCGAGCAAGCTGCGCACCCTCGCCGACAGCCGGCTGAGCGACGTCGTCCTCAAGGAGACGATCAAGGCGCGGTCGAAGATTGACGACCTCGGCCAGCGCTACCCCACCGCCGGGCCCCGCGAGCTGGCGCAGCGGATGATCGACTCGAAGAAGAGCTTCGCCGGGATGATGGGAGGCGTCAGCGGCGTCTTCGGCGTCATCACCGTGCCCGCGGACCTGCTGGTGATGGTGTACCTCCAGTTGGCCCTGCTGGTGGAGATCGCCACCCTCTACAAGGTGAACCTGAAGAGCGACCGCGCCCGCCAGGAGCTGCTCGACGTCTTCGGCTACGCGAACGGAATCGGCCCGCTGCAGCGCGCGAGCCCGAAGCTGGTGGGGAAGCTGGCGGCGATCGCCCTGCAGAAGGGCGGCCTCGAGACGCTCGGCCGGGCGATGCCCCTGGTGGCGGCGCCGATCAGCGCGTACCTCAACAACCAGCACATCCAGCAGGTGGGCGAGCAGGCCGTGCGCCACTACGACGGCTTCTCGGCGGCCCACGAGAAGACGAAGAAAGCCAGCGGCGCATGACGACGTCGACCCGGTGGGACGCGCTGACGACCTGCCTGATGCCGCACGTCTTCCGCACTGAGCTCGCGGACGCCGTCTCGCTGGCCCGCCGCAGCCGGGCGCCAATCTCACTGGTCTGGCTCGACGTCGACGAGTGCTCGGTCGCCAACCAGGACCACGGCGCCGACAAGGTCGACGACGCGCTCGCCCGGGTGGGCTCGACGCTCAAGGCGGTCGTCGGGACGTCGGGCATCATCGGCCGGCTGCAAGGGGCGGCCTTCGCGGTCTTCCTCCCCGGCTTCACCCGGGAGGCGGCGCTCGAGCTGGGAGAGCGGCTGCGGCGGTCGGCGGGGGCGCTGGAGCATGCGGGCGACGGGACTTCGTTTGAGCTCAAACTATCCGGCGCGGTGGTGCAGGCGATGCCGAACGAGCTGCCGCTGAACCTGCTCGAAGCGGCCGAGTTGCTCAGTGTCCGCGCGAAGCAGGCGGGCCGGAACACCCTGCTGCTGCGCTGACCGCCGCCCTTCCCGTTCATCCCGAGCCCGTCGAGGGGCGGCCACGCCCGCGTGCCTCGACTCCGCTCGGCATCAACGGGCTGCTGCTTCCGGACCCGGTTACGGCAACTTCAGCTCGAGCCGCGTCACTTCGCCCGGCTTGATGATGACGACCCGGGTGGTGTTGATGCCCGCGCCCTCGTTCACCAGCGTCAGCGTCTGCTTTCCCGCGCCGAGCCGCGCCTTGTAGAGCGGCGTCGAGCCCAGCGGCTCTCCGCCGACCGAGACCTTGGTCCACGGCTCGGTCGAGAGCGTGAGATAACCCGGCCCGTCGGCGGGCTTGACGGTCGCGGTGGGCGTCGGTGCGATGGACGGCGCGCTCCCGGCGGAGAGCTTCGAAAGCTTCACCTCCAGCTGGGTCACTTCCCCGGCAGGCAGGCCGCTCACCTCGCGCTCATCCCGGCGGAAGCCAGGCTTCTCGAGAGTCAGAAAGTGCGCGTCGCCCGTCGCGATGCTCAGCTCCACCGGGGTGGTGCCGACGGGTCGACCGTCGAGCCGCACCGCGGCACCCGGCGGCACCGACCTCAACGCCATCCGCGCTGGCCTCGCGGGTTCGATCGCACCGACGGGCTTCGGCGCCTCGACCGGCCTCTCGACGACGGGCACCACAGGCGCGACGGCGACCCCCGCTTTCTCGACGGGTGGCGGCGGCACCGGCGCGGTCTGGGCGGAGTGCCTCAGCGCGAAGACGACGCTTGCGCCGGAGGCCATCGCCAGCAGCAGCGCGCCGACGCTGTAGAGCGCGGTGCGCGAGCCCGGCCGGGGCGCGGTGCGGGTCATCATCCCCGCCGCGGGAGAGATCGCCGACCGCGTCTGGGCCAGTTGCGAGGCCTTCGCTTCCTTGCCCAGGGCGATGACGAAGTTCGGCTTCGCGCCCGACGGCGTCGCCCGCAGCGGCATCGCCGGCTCGGCGGGCCCGAGCGTCTTCAGGTACGCCGCCACCCGCGCCTCGCGCCCGCCGCCGCCGCTCTGGCTGGCGAGGAACTGATCGAGCACGTGGGCGACTTCAGAGCAGCTGTCGTAGCGGCGCTTCGGGTCGCGCTCGAGCATCTTCATCGTGATGACGTCGAACTCCGGCGGCAGCCCGGGCACCACCACCGAGGGCGGGAGCACCTTCGACTCCAGCACCTTCTTCATCAGCACCAGCTCCTGGTCGCTCTGGAACAGGCGCTGGCCACAGGCCATCTCCCAGAGCACCACCCCGAGCGCGAACTGATCCGTCGCGCTGGTAAGCGGCTCACTCATCAGCTGCTCCGGCGCCATGTAAGCGAGCTTCCCTTTGACCGCTCCGGTGGCGGTGCGGGTCGACCGGTTCGACGCGCGGGCGATGCCGAAGTCGACGACCTTC
>JAYVRT010000781.1:0-4105 GCA_043776025.1 Archangiaceae bacterium
AACGTCCGCGCGCTGCTCGCCGAGAAGCGCTTCCGGGTCGTCGGGCCCGAGGTCGGTGCGCTGGCCGATGGCGACGTCGGCGCCGGACGCCTCGCCGAGCTGTCCGCCCTCGTCGACGCCGTGGCCCAGCTGGGAAGCGCCGGGACGCTGTTTGGCAAGAACGTGCTGATCACCGCTGGCCCGACGCGGGAGCACCTCGACCCGGTGCGCTTCCTCTCCAACCCTTCGACGGGGAAGATGGGCCTGTGTCTGGCGGAGGTCGCGCGGGCGCGCGGAGCGACGGTGACGGTGGTGCTCGGGCCGGTGGCGCAGCCAGCCCCGGCGGGGTTCGAGGTGGTGGCCGTCACCAGCGCCGAGCAGATGGCGGCCGCGGTCCTCGCGCGGGTCGAGCAGGCGGACTTCTTCATCGCCGCCGCCGCGGTCAGCGACTGGCGTCCCGAGGCGGTCGCTCCGCAGAAGGTGAAGAAGACGGCCGGCCCGCAGACGCTGACGATGGTCCGCACCCCCGACGTGCTCGCCGACGCGAGCGCGAAGGTGCACGCCAACCCGCGCCGCCCGGTGCTGGTGGGCTTCGCCGCGGAGACCGAAAAGATGCTCGAGTTCGCCGGCGAGAAGCTGCAGCGCAAGCGGCTCGATTTCATCGTCGCCAACGACGCCCGGGGCTTCGCCGCAGACACCAACGAGGTGGTGGTAATCACCGCCGCCGGGCTCCAGACGCCGCTGTCCGGCGACAAGCGCGACGTCGCCGCCGGGATCTGGGATCAGCTGATCGGGCCCGCGAAATGAACGACGAGGCCGCGGAGATCGCCGCCGAGCTGCGCCGTCACCTCGCCTGGCAGGAGAGCGACGGGAGCAAGCTCATCTGGAAGGACCCCAACGCCGTCGCTCCCGCTGCCCCGGTCGCGAGGGCCGCTCCGGCTGCGTCGGCGCCAGCGCCGATCGCCGGGGGGCGGACCCTCGACGAGATCCGCACCGAGCTTGGCGACTGCAAGCGTTGCAAGCTTTGCGGCGGGCGCAGGCAGATCGTCTTCGGTTCGGGAAATCCCCGCGCCGAGCTGGTCTTCGTCGGCGAGGCGCCCGGGGCGGACGAGGATCAGCAGGGCGTACCCTTCGTCGGCAAAGCGGGCCAACTGCTGACGAAGATGATCGAGGCGATGAAGTTCAACCGCGACTCGGTCTACATCTGCAACGTGGTGAAGTGCCGGCCACCGGAGAACCGCAACCCCGAGCCCGACGAGATCTCCGCCTGTGAGCCCTTCCTCAAGGCCCAGCTGGCGAGCGTCCGGCCGAAGGTGATCGTGACGCTGGGCAAGTTCGCCGCCCAGACGCTGCTGCGCGATCAAACGGCGATCACCCGGCTTCGGGGCCAGTGGCGCGAGTATGAGGGAGTCCCGCTGATGCCCACGTTCCACCCCGCGTATCTGCTTCGGGTTCCGGCCGAAAAAAAGCTGGCGTGGGGCGATCTGCAGGAAGTGATGAAGCGCCTGGGGAAGACACCATGATGAAGGGCAGCATCTCGTTGTTTCAGGTCTTCGGCGGCTCACTCGAAGGCAACCCGCTCGGCGATGGGTCGACGCGGACGACGCCCGTCTACCTTCCTCCCGGCTATGCCCAGAACACCCAGGTCCGCTACCCGGTGGTCTATTTCCTCCACGGCTTCACCGGCTCGGGGCTCTCCTGGCTGAACACCTCGCCCTTCACCCACAACGTCCCCGAGCGGCTCGACACGCTGATCGCCTCGGCGGCGATCCCTGCCTGCATCGGCGTCTTCATCGACGGGTGGACCGCGCTCGGCGGCAGCCAGTGGATGAACAGCGAGGGCATCGGCCAATACCGCAACTACGTCGCGCGCGACATCGTCGGCTGGGCGGACCGGACGTTGAGGACGGTCGCCAAGGCGACGGCGCGGGCGCTGATCGGCAAGAGCTCCGGCGGCTACGGCGCGCTGGTGATCTCCCGGTTTCACCCCGACATCTTTGCCCACATCGGCGTCCACTCCGGCGACGCCGGGTTCGAGTACTGCTACTTGCACGAGCTGCCGCAGGCGCTCGGCCCGCTCAACAAGGCGGGCGGCGTCGAGCCGTGGTTCCGTGAGTTCAAGGAACGGGCAGTGGCCACCAAGATGCGCGGCGACGATCACGCGGTGATCAACATGCTGGCGATGTCGGCCGCGTATTCCCCGAAGAAAGGCGAGCCGCTGGGCATCGAGCTGCCGGTGGATCTGACGACCGGACGACTGAAGATCGAGGTGTGGAACCGGTGGCTGGTGCACGACCCGGTGCGCTTCGTCCCCAAGCACGCCGACGTCTACAAGAAGCTCAAGAGCATCTTCCTCGACTGTGGCACCCGCGATGAGTTCAACCTCCGCTGGGGTACCCGAATCGTCGCCGAGGAGCTCAAGCAGGGCGGGGTGGAGCTGACCCACGAGGAGTTCGAAGACGGCCACATGCAGGTCAACTACCGGTTCGACCGGTCGCTGCTGTACCTGGTGCCGAGGCTGGAGCGCGGCTGAAGCGGTTGGTTGCCGGGGCGCCGAGAAACGATCCAATTGGCCTGAAATGAATTTCTCGTCGGGCGGCCGACACCAGCGGCCATGCTCAACGCACTGCTGATCGCCGCCGCGCTCGTTGCCCAGACCCCGGATGTCACCGAGGCGCCGGCACCTGCTCCTCAACCCCCGAAGTGGGAGGTTTATTCAGCGCTGGTGGGCGGCTTTCGGCCCGACGCGTCGCTCGGTGGGGGCGGTGGAGCGCTGATCGGTATCAACCGGCGGGTGTTCTCGTGGCTCCGCCCGGAGATCGCGGTCGGGCTGGGCGCGTATTCGGGTCCGGGGCAGCTGGTGACGGCGATCAAGATCGGCACCCGCCTGGAGTGGCCGGCCGAGATGCGGCTCAAGCCGTACATCTGGCTCGCCTTCGCGCACAACCATGAGGTCGCGTTCGCCGACGCGAAGCGCAATCCGATCACGTCCGCGCTCGGGCTGTCGGAGGACGGGGTGAATCATCGCAGCGGAATCGACACCGGGCTGGGGTTGAGCTTCGAGCTGCCGAAGAGCCGGGAGGCGATGTTCGCCGGGCGGCTCAACGCCCGGGCGTCGATGACGAACCTGCTCGGCTCGGGGCCGCCCCGGTATCTGGATTTGACCTTGTCCCTGGGGCTGTGCTTCTGACGGGTATCGCGCTGGGCGGCAGGGAAGGGGGGCTGTGGACCTCGCTCTGCGGAAACGGGGTTCGGCTCGGGTAGACCAGAGCTCGGCCGGTCCACCGCGCCCACGCCGCCGACTTGGCAGGTTGTGAACTCGCCGCAGGCTCGCAGCTCCAACTGGGTGCTCGAGGCGCTGGCCGGCCCCCCCGCGGCCCTTGCGATCCCCATTCGTGGCCGTAGCCACCATCGTCTGCATGTCCTGATGGAGGCTCAGCAGCACCCTTCCGGCGACCTCCGAGGCGCTGGCCCAGCCCCAGGTCCCTCGCGGCTGATCCAGAGTAGCGAGGAGCACCCGCGACCCGAGCCGGCGCAACCGCACCCCCGCCGCGGGGATCCGGGCGCCGAGCCGGGCGCCGTCGAGGCCGCGGGCTTCGAGCACCCGGAAGATCGCTCCCGCCGCCCAGCTGAACACCGGCGCGGGATCGAGCCGGGGAAACCGAGGGTCGTCACGCGAGACGACGATCGCCGGCGGATGCGCCGGGGTCAGGCAGTAGCCAAGGCTCAGCGTCTCCAGAGCGGGCAGCGCCGGGAACTGCCGGAGCAGTTCCTCGGCGCGCAGCGCGATCGTCTCTTCCCGCTTGGGCCCGCGCAGCTGGGGCGCCGCCAGCCTCGAGTCGCCCGCCTGCAGATCCACCACCAGCCCCTTGAGGAAGCACGCCGCGCGCAGGCTCAGCACCCGGGTCAGGGTCCGGCGCAGTGCCCGCGGGTCGGCGACCGAAGCCGTGTCGCGGATCACCACCCGCTCGATCGCCCCGTCGCGCCAGGCGACCTCGACCTCGTCACCCAGCCCCTCGAGCCAGGGCCCATCGTCCGATCGAGGCCGCAGCAGCCGTTCGCCGAACAGGTCGCCGCGCTCGAGGAGCCAGTCGGCGTAGACCTGCCGGGCCCGGGCATCGGCCGG
>JAYVRT010000782.1:0-14729 GCA_043776025.1 Archangiaceae bacterium
CAGATCCCCGTCGAGCCCCTGCAGGACGCGGCCCGCGCGGTGACCATCACCTGGTCCAACCCCACCCTGCCCCGTTCCGGCTTCTACTGGCACACGCCGGCCTCCTCGCTCAAAGGCCACGACGCGGCCGTGCAGCATGTGCTCGCCGCGTACCTCGCCGGGCCGACCTCTCCGCTCTACAAGTCGTTGGTGCTGGACAAGCAGCTCGTCGAACGGATCGGCCCCGACTTCTCCGACCACCGCGATCCCAACCTCTTCGGCATCGAGGCCCGGCTCAAGGACGAGGCGCAGCGCCCCGCGGTGGAGGCAGCGATCTCCGCCGCCGTCGCCGAGGTCGTCGCCGGCAAGGTCGACCCCAGGCGCGTCACCGACATCCGCGACAACATGCTCTACAGCCTGGCGATGTCGCTCGAGACCCACGAGCAGGTGGCGATGAGCCTCGCGGTGATCGCCGGGATCATGGGCGGCCCTGACGCGCTCGAGTCACGACAGCGGGCGATCACCGAGATCAAGCCGGCGGAACTGACCGCCTTCGCGAAGAAGTTCCTCACCGACAAGAACCGGACGACGCTCATCGTCAACGTCGACGCCTCGAAGGCAGGTGCCCCGTGAAGCGCTCCCTCGCGCTGGTGTTGCTCTGTGCCTGCGCCACGGTGCCGCCGCCGCCTCCTCCGGAGGACGACGTGCTCGAGAACGCGAAGCTGCCGCCCCGAAAGGCCCCGGCGCCTGCGCCCCCTCCTGCTCCCGTGCCGGTGCCGACCCGGCCGCTCGCGAGCGTCGCTCCGCTGACGCTGGTGCTGCAGCCGGTGAAGAACACGCCGATCGTCTCGCTTCGCGTCGTCTTCCACAGCGGCGCGGTCGACGACCCCGTGGGCAAGGAAGGCCTCACCGCGCTCACCGTGCGGCTGATGAGCGAGGGCGGCACCCGCGAGCTGTCGAGCGCGCAGCTGATCGACGCGCTCTTCCCGATGGCTGGCGAGCTCGACGCGACCGCGAACAAGGAGTTCACCGTCTTCGCCGGCCGGGTCCACACCGACAAGCTCGACCGCTTTCTCAAGATCTTCACCGACGTGCTCCTCGAGCCTCGCTTCGACCCCAAGGAGTTCGACCGGCTGCGCACCGAGGCGCTCAACTCCATCAAAAGCCGGCTGCGCCAGGAGAACGACGAAGGCCTGGGCCAGGTCGGCCTCGACGCGCTGCTCTATGCGGGCCACCCCTACCGGCACTTCAACGGCGGCACCGTCAAAGGCCTGGAGGCGCTCACCCTCGAGGACGTGAAGTCGCACGCGCTCAAGGTCTTCAGCCAGGATCGCGCGGTGCTCGGGCTGGCCGGGGCGGTGGACGAGAAGCTCGCGGCGAAGGTGAAGGGCCTGCTCGGCAAGTTGCCGGAGAAGGGCGCACCGCAACTGGCGATTGGGGCCGCGCCCGGGCCGCGCGGGCGGACGGTGATCATCCAGCGCGACACCTTGTCCACCGGCGGCTCGTTCGGCTTCTCCTGGGACCTGCGCCGCGAGGATCCCGACTACTTCGCGATCGCGTTCGCGATGAGCTACCTCGGCGAGCACCGCCAATTCCACGGCCGGCTGTTCAACGAGCTGCGGGAAAAGCGCGGCCTCAACTACGGCACCTACGCCTACGCCGAGCACTTTACCCAGGAAGGCTACGGCAGCATCCCCCAGGTCAACGTCACCCGCTCTGCCCAGGACACCCTCGTCTGGCTGCGGCCGGTCGAGCCGAAGAACGCCGTCTTCGCCACCCGCGGAATCCTCTATTTCCTCGACGAGGAGCTGAACAAGCCGATTCCCAGCGAGCGCTTCGAGACCGCCCGCGGCTTCCTCATCGGCTACACCCGCACCTGGGAGCAGACGGATCAGCGGCGGCTCGGGTACGCCATCGACGAGCTGTTCTATGGGGCGCCCCACTTCCTCGACCGCTACCGCGCGGCGCTCGGGGCGCTGACCGCGGAACAGATGCAGCAGGCGCTCAAGCGGCACTTCGACCCGAAGTTGCTCAACTTCTCATTCGTCACCAAGGACGCGGCGGGTCTGAAGGCGGCGCTGACGAGCAAGGCCCCCTCGCCGATCGCCTACCCGTCGCCCAAACCCGACGAGGTGCTGGCGGCGGACAAGGAGATCGAAAAGTTTCCGCTGCCGATGCACCCCGCCTTGATCGAGGTCGTCGGCGCGAATTCGGTGATGGAGCAGTAAAAACAGGCCTGTAGCTCCAGAACCTTTCTTGGGTGGGCTCCCGCGGGGAGCTATAAGCAAGGCAACTTGCGTCTGAGACTCACCTTTGCCGCATGCCTCGCGGCGGTGCTCGTCGCGCCCCACGCGGTCGCGCAAAACTCGCCGTTTCGGCGCGGCTTCGACACGGTGCCGACCAAGTTCACCCCGGCGATGGATTCGCTGTGGGCGTTGGAAGGCGCCGAGCTGCCGACGCCGCACAGCTGGTCCGCCGCCGCGCTGCTCGACTTCAACTTCGGGATCCTCGGGCTGAAGGCCGGGCAGCAGAACCTCGGCGACCTGATTCCCTTCCGCGCCGACCTGCACCTGATGGGCTCGTACACCTTCCACCGGCGCTTCGAGCTGTCGGCGGACATTCCCTTCATCGTCGGCCAGGTGAGCAACTTCAAGCTGCTGCGAGACCAGGGCTTGAGCGACCAGCGCGATCCGTCGGCGGGGGGGCTCGCCGACTGGCGCTTCATCGGCCGCTTTCAGATCTTCTCCCAGGAATACTTCCCCGTCGGCCTCGCGGTGGTCGGCGAGCTTCGGCTGCCCTTCGGCGATCAAGGCAGCTTCTTCGGAGACTCGGGCGTCGTCTTCTCGCCGCGCGCCGCGGTGGAGCGCCGCTTTGGCCCGGTGCGCGTGCTCGGCAACATCGGCTGGCGCTTCCGCACCGTCCCCGGCCAGTACCTCAACGTCTACGTCGGGCAGGAGTTCATCATGGGGGCCGGCGCGGGCATTGATCTCCCCGCGATCGGGCCGACCCAGAACAACAAGCTGATTGGGGAGATCAACTTCGCCACCCCCGCCGAGGCGCCCTTCACCTTCGACCAGGCCGACTCGCTGAAGACGCCGCTGGAATTGCTCGTCGGCGCGCGCACCACTTTTTACAAGGACTTCGCGGCCCAGCTGGCGATCGGCCGAGGCCTGGGGACCTACACCGGCTATGGCCGTGAGGCGATCCGGATCATGCTCGCGGTGAAGTACGAGCACGTGGCGATCCCCGACCGCGACGGCGACGGTGTGCCGGACAAGATCGACCGCTGCCCCGACGTGCCCGGCCCGGCTTCGAACCAGGGCTGCCCGATTCCCGACGTCGACACCGACGGCGACGGCATCCCCGATCGCATCGACGCCTGCCCCGAGACCCCCGGCCCGAAAGAGTACGACGGCTGCCCGGACAAGGACGGAGATCAGATCCCCGACAACGTCGACAAGTGCCCCGAAGATCCCGGCCCCGCCGAGACCGAGGGCTGCCCGGTGCCGCAGGAAGATCAGGTCACCCTCGAGTCCGATCGCATCCGGATCAAGGGCAACATCCTCTACGAGACGGGCCAGGCAGTGATCCAGAAGCAGTCGTACAAGATCCTCGATGATGTCTCGAAGGTGCTGCTCGACCACCTCGACGTCGGACCGGTGTTGATCGAGGGCCACACCGACAACCGCGGCGGCCACGAGTACAACCTCGACCTGTCGAACCGCCGCGCGAAGGCGGTGGAGAACTACCTCGTCGGCAAGGGCGTGGATCGCAAGCGCCTGCGCAGCCAGGGCTTCTCTTACGACAAGCCGATCGCCTCCAACGAGACGCCCCTGGGCCGCGCGAAGAACCGCCGCACCGACTTCCGTCTGATCGAGGTCGACAGCGACAAGGACAACAAGGACGCCCCGCCGCTGAAGTAGCGGCCTACTTCCGCTGGAGCGCGTCGTCGAGCCAGCGCCGCACCGAGCGCTCGGTGGTCTGCCCGGTGTGCGAAGCGACGACCTTGCCCTCGCGGTCGAGCACGTAGAGCGTCGGCAGGGCGCGGACCTTGTAGAGCGCCCCCACCGCCGGGTCGCCGAAGACGGCGTAGGGACGCAGGCCGGGGAGCTGATCGACGTAGATCCCCACCGCCGCCTTCGCCTCTTCCGGCTCGTCGTGACTCACCGCGACGAAGGCCACGCCCTTGCTGTCGTACTCGCGCGCGAGGTTGACCAGCCAGGGCATCTCTTCGCGGCAGGGCGGACACCAGGTGGCCCAGAAGTCGAGCAGCACCACCTTGCCCTTGAGCTCGGTGGAGCTCAGGTGGCCGCCGCCGAAGCGCTCGAAGGAGAACGCCGGCGCGGGCAGATCGTCCGGGATCCCGCCGCGCATCTCCTCGAAGCCCATCACCAGCGCGGCGATCAGCAAGGCGACGATCAGCGCGCCGCGCAGCCAGTTCTTCGGGGTGGATTGTTCGGGGTTCAAAAGGTTCTCGCCAGGACCCGGTGCATGAGACTCAGCGCCCGCCGCGTCAACCCACGGGCGTGAGGGTGCAGGGCGAGGAAGCCGGCGAGCGCCGGGCCCGCGCGGTAGTAGCCGCGCACCAGCAGCCGGCCGGGCGCGCTCGGCAGCAGCGCCGCGTCGCGGAAGCGGCGGAAGGCCTCGAGCTCGACCGCGTCCTCGCCGAAGACGGCGGTGGCGACGAAGCAGACGCCGACCGGCCGGACCCAGAGCACCCGGCTGGAGGAGAGGTCGAGCACGCCGCGCAGCGCGGTGCGGGGCGCGTAGAGGAAGGCGAAGAGATCGCCGCGCGCCCCGGACAGCGTGCCCTCGCTCCCGTCGTCGAACTCCACCCGGGTGGTCGAGCCGTTCATCTCCCGGACGCGGAAGTGGTAGCGGTGGTGGTGCTTGCCCTGGGTCTCTACCTTCAGCTCGAGCAGTTCGGCGAAGTAGGCGTAGAAGCGCTGGTGGCAGTGGTTGCAGACGAAGAGGTGGGTCGCGTGCCGGGCGGAGAAGTCGTAGTCGTCGAGCTTGCGGCAGTTGAAGCTGGGGCAGGCGAGCTTCACCTTCACCGCGGCCTCGGGGCGGGGATCGTACCGGGACTCTCCGGTTTCGGGCCGGTAGACGGGCGGAGGGACCTCGTCGGTGCGTGACCAGAGCCGGCGCGCGCTCACGGCCTCCCTTTCGAGCGCCAGCGCCTTGTGCCACGGCCCCTCGGCCGCCTCGACCCTTCCCGCCTTGAGCAGCTCGAGCACCTCGAGGTGGGCCTCGAGCGCTGCCCGCAGCGGCTGCGCGCCCGCGTGATCGCCCAGCTGGCGCGCGGTGAGCAGCAGGGCCCGGCCCTCTTCGACGCGCTCGGCGGCGAGCTTGATCACCGGATCGTCGCGGCGCCGGTAGACGGGCACTTCGGGCAGGCGGTGAAAGAAGTCCGACAGCGCCAGCCGCAGTTGATCCACCTGCTCGCTGGAGGGCTGGCCGGTCATGGTCGCTTCAGGAGGTTACTGCCGAAAACTGGCGAGGGATGTGGGGCCATGTAGGGATCTGAGACATGGGAATCCTGCGAACGCTGATCGGGGCGGCTCTGTGCATCGGGTTGGGGATCTTCCTCGGCTCACACTCCTTTGGCGGCCACACCGCCGTCGAGCACGCCGAACGGGCGCTCGAGGGCAAGGTGAAGGCGCCGAAGCTCGAAGAGGTGAAGGAAGGCGTCGAGGAGGCGATCGACTCGGCGAAGAAGAAGCTCTCGGCGAAGGCCGACGCGCCGACGGAGAAGCACACCGCCGAAGACCGCGACGCGGTGAACCGGCTCATCGCGCGCCGGAAGCCGTGACGCGCCGCAGGTGCTCGAAGGCGGACAGCCAGATCTCCGCCTCGCGCTGAGTCAGCTGGCCGCGCACCAGCGCCCGCGACAGCTCGCGCAGCACCTGTTGGGGGGCCTGCGGGTTCAAGAAGCCGCACGCCAGCAGCGCCGCTTCCATCTTCGCCTCGAGCGCGTGCACCGTGTCCAGCCGCGCGCCCACCGGAGCCGGCTGCACCGCCGCGTCGGGCCGGGCGCAGAGGTAGAGCAGCACCGCGGCCGCCTGGGCGATGTTCATCGAGGGCTGGGCGTCGCAGGTGGGGATCACGATCACCTCCTGGCAGCGCGACAGCTCGTCGTCGTCGAGGCCGCGCTTCTCTCCGCCCAGCACCAGCGCCACCGGGCCACGGGCGGCGTGCTCGCGCAGCTTCTGGGCGCCCTGCTCCGGGGTGAGGCCGTGGGCGCGCTTGAGCTCGCCTCGGGAGGTGGTGCCGACCGCGAACACCGCTCCGTTGAGGGCCTCGTCGAGCGTCGGGGCAAAGCGCATCGTCTGGAGCACCCCCTCGGCGCCGACGGCGAGCGCCTCGGCCTTGCGCAGATCGTGGGTGATTGGCTCGGAGAGGACCAGCTGGGAGAAGCCGAAGTTCGCCATCACCCGGGCGATCGCGCCCAGGTTCTCCGAGGAGCGAAGCTGATGGGCGACCACAGTGAGGTTCATGTCTGTAGCGGTGCGACAGCCACCTGACATTAGCTGGATCGCCGTGGGCCACGCCGGTATGTTGAGGCTGCCCGTGTCCCTTCGATTTTCGATCCTCGCTGCTGCTCTCTTCCTCGTCGCCTGCGGCGGGGAAGTGGTGCCCAACCGTGCTCCCTCGACGTCGCAGGCCCTCACCGGCACCGCGGAGTGGCTCGAGTTCGAGGCCCCCGCCGCCCGCCACGAGCTGTTCCGCGACGTGGCCCGCACCTCGGCGCTCCAGGCCGGCCGCCGCGCGACGGCGGAGATGCTCTTCCCGATGATGGTCAACGGCGAGTTCGTCGCCGCGCCCGCTCTCGACCCCCGCACCGATCTGCTGATGTCCGCGGACGCCGGCGGAGCGACGCTTCAGCTCTCCTTCGACAGCCGCGCCGACCGCTGGAGCGACGATCGCCGCGACAGCTTCCAGGGCCTGTCGGAAAGGGAAGCGGTCGAGCTGATCGCCCGCGCGCTGATTCAGCACTGGGGCATCGCCACCCCTGACGTGGTCAAGGTCGACCGCGTCGCGGGCGCGCCCTACGCCGCCGCGTACATGGACGGGATTCTGCGGGTGAATCCCTCGTTCGTGTACCTCGCGACGGCGCCGTAAAGCGCTTCGCCCCGGCCTCCTGACGGCGTAGCTTGGGCCGCGATGGATGCGAGCCTCCTCGACCAACAGCTGAAGTTCACGCTCTGCGCGACTGACTTCCCCACGCTCGGAGAGAAGTACAAGGGCAAGGTGCGCGACACCTACCGGAAGGGAGATCGGCTGGTGTTGATCACCACCGATCGCCTCTCGGCGTTCGATCACATCCTCACCACCCTGCCCTTCAAGGGCGACCTGCTCAACCAGCTGGCGCACTTCTGGTTTCAGAAGACGGCGGCGGTGGTGAAGAACCACGTGCTCGACATGCCCGACCCCTGCGTCACCGTGGCGCGCCGGGCGCAGCCGTTCGCGATCGAGTTCGTGGTGCGGGCCCACCTCACCGGCAGCCTGTGGCGGGACTACGAGGCGGGCCGCGATCCCTACGGGCTGAAGCTGCCGCCGGGAATGAAGAAGGACCAGGCGTTCGACGGGCCGCTGCTGACGCCGTCGACCAAGGCGCCGCTGGGCGCGCACGACGAGCCGCTGTCGCCGGCGCAGGTGGTGAGCCGCGCTCTGGCGAGCGCGCGCGACTGGCAGCGCTCGTCCGAGGCGGCGCTGGGGCTGTTCGCCGCCGGGCAGGCGCAGGCAAAGTCGCGGGGGTTGATCCTCGTCGACACCAAGTACGAGTTCGGGCTGATCGGCGAGGAGCTGATCCTGATCGACGAGATCCACACCCCCGACTCGAGCCGCTTCTGGGTCGCCGACGGCTGGCACGAGCGCTTCAAGGCCGGCCAGCCCCAGGTGATGCTCGACAAGGAGAACCTGCGGCAGTGGCTGATCACCGAGCGCGGCTTCTCTGGGCAGGGCACGCCCCCGGCGATCCCCGACGAGGTCCGGGTGTCGCTGGCGCAGACCTACGTCACCGCCTACGAGAAGATCACCGGCGAGGACTTCAAGGCCGTGGTCGGCGACGTCAGCGCACGGATCGCCGGCAACCTGAAGCGGGCGAAGCTGCTCTGATCATCTGCCGGCGCGGGTGATCACCAGTTCCTGATCGACGCCGCCGCGCCGAAGCGCGATCCGCACCTGGGTGTCCGGGGCGCCGTTGCAGAGCGCGAACGCGTCGACCGATCTCGCCACCGGCTTGCCGTCGATGCCGAGCACGAGATCTCCGACCGCCAGCCCGGCGCGCGCCGCGGGGCTCTCGGAGATGATCCAGGAAACGGCGACGCCGCCGGGCCCGTCGTCGAAGGACGCGCCGATCGTCCCCGGGGCGCTGGTCTCCATCTTCCGGGGCTTCGTCTTCGGCACGACGAAGTCGAGGCGCAGCTGCTGCCCCGCGGCGAGGTCTACCTCCTCGCTGAAGATCAGCTCGCTGCTGCCGACGAGCCACGAGTTGACCTTGTAGTGCCCGGGAATCAGCCGCAGCGAGTAGGTGCCGTCGGCGCCCAGCGGCGAGCTGTCCCCGAGGTTTCGATCCTTCGACCAGGCGCCGATCGCGTTGACCCCTTCGGTGTTCCCGGTGACCCGGCCGCTGATCTCTCCGGTTTGCTGCACCTGCAGCTCGAGCGCCACGTCCTGCCCCTCGACCAGCTGCACCGACTGCTCGATCGACCGCCGCTGGCCCGCGGTGGCCTCGACGTGCACCACCCCAGCGATCAACCGGCCCAGCTCGAAGCGGCCCTGGCCGTCGGTGACGGCGAGCGCGGGCTCCCGCTGCGGCTGGCTGACCTCGACCTCGGCGCCGGCGACCGCGCGCCCCGACTGATCCACCACCCGGCCGGTGACTCCCGCCGCCTGTTGCAGCGCCAACTCGAGCGGCCCCCGGTTCGGCTCGACGCCGAGGCGGTCGGCGTGCTCGCCGTCGGGGCACTCGGCGAGCACCCAGTAGCGGCCCGGCGGCACCCGCTCGAGGACGAAGGCTCCGTCGGCGGCGACGGAGCTGCTGGCGATTTCGTACGGGTCCGACTCGGCACGGATCCACACCCGGGCGCAGACCGCCGGCGCCCCGGCGAGCAGCGCGCGGCCGCTGATCTTCCCTCCAGCGTCGAGCGAGAGCGCGACGTCGCGGGTGACCGCCCTTGCGCCCACCTGCACCCGAATCAGCCCCGTCGCGCCCGCGGAGTCCTCGCCGTACAGCAGGTGCGCGCCCGGAGCGACCGAGAGGCGAAACGCGCCATCGGCGTTGACGAAGACCGTCTTTCCTTCACCTCTCAGATCCTTCACGGTCGCCGGTCCGGTCGCGTGCAGCACCCGGCCCTCGATCGTCCCTGCCCCCTCGAGCGCCAGGTCGGCCCTGGCGTCGAGGGCATCCACCTTCAGGTCGAGCTTGCCGTCGGCGAAGCCCCCGGCAGATGCGTGCACCGCGAAGTCTCCGCTGCCGACGTCTTCGATCCGGTAGCGGCCGATCGAGTCGGTCAGCGCGGTCCACTGCTCGTCGAGCGGCGTCAGCTCGCGGTGCCGCGACTGGAGCTTCATCGTCTGCTGCGCCTGGACGAGTGCGCCGGCGATCGGTTGCCCCGTCGCGGCGTCGCGCACCGTCCCGAAGACGGCGAGCGAGGCCCCCAGCTGCAGCTCAACCGATTGTTGGTCCTCGCCCTGCCTGACCACCACGCTCTGGTTGAGAATCGCACAGCCGGCCGAGCGCGCAGTGATCAAGTAGACGCCCGCGCTCAACGCCTGCTCGGCGCGACCGGCGGCGTCGGTCTTCAGCCCGGCCGAGGGGGCGCTCCAGCCCTTGGTGAAGGCTGCCTCGACCAGCCGGCGGATGAACAGCTCGGACCTGGCGGCGCGCTGCTGGCAGAACACGGCGATCTCCAGCCGCGAAGATCGGGGCGAGGACGCAGCGGAGAGCTCGAAGGCCTGGGGCGAGTCCGGCGCGTTGGGGACGAGGGGCGCGGGGGTCGGGGACGTCGCGGCGACGGGCGCAGGAGGCGGACTGCGCGGCCAGAGGGCGCCGGCCAGTCCAGACAGCGCGCCAATCGCGATCGCGAGCAACACCGGAGCGATGGTCTTCACGGGCCCTCCCCTTGATACCGATGTGAGCCATGCCACGAGGAAGTTTCACTTCCCCGGCGCGACGAGGTGAACCTCCCAGGTGCGACGGGTTTCGCCGCCAGGCGAGGCGGGGTCGGTCCAAACGATCAGCGTGGTCGCACCCGCGCTCGCGCTCACGCCCTCAGTGGGAACGGCCGAAGACCCGCTGAAAGATCTGATCGACGTGGCGCAGGTGGTAGTCGGCGCTGAAGCAGGCCTCGATCTGCGGCCGGGTCATCTTTGCGCCGAGCTCCGCGTCGGCGAGCAGCGCGGTCTTGAAGTCGGTGCCATCCTCGTAGAAGCGCATCGCGTTGCGCTGGACCACGACGTACGCGGCCTGGCGATCCATCCCGTGGCGGGCGAGCTCGAGGAGCAGCCGCTGCGAGTGCACCACCCCGCCGAGCAGGTCGAGGTTCTTCTTCATCTGCTCCGGATAGACGTTGAGTGACTCCATCAGTCCGCCGAACCGGTGGAGCATGAAGTCGCAGGTGACGGTGGCGTCGGGGCCAATCACCCGCTCGACCGACGAATGGGAGATGTCGCGCTCATGCCACAGCGGCACGTTCTCGAGCGAAGAGAGCGCGTAGCCGCGCAGCAGTCTCGCCAGCCCGCTCAAGTTCTCGGAGAGGATCGGGTTGCGCTTGTGGGGCATCGCCGAGCTGCCCTTCTGCCCGGCGGCGAACGGCTCTTCGACCTCGCGCACCTCGGTGCGCTGCAGGTGGCGGATCTCGACGGCGAACTTCTCGATGCTGCTGCCGAGCAGCGCGAGCGCCGAGAAGAACTCCGCATGGCGGTCGCGCTGGATGATCTGGCTCGACGCGGGGTCGGCAGTGAGGCCGAGCACCTTGCAGGCGTGGGCCTCGACCGCGGGGGGCAGGTGGGCGAAGGTCCCCACCGCGCCGGAGATCATCCCGAAGGCGATCGTGGCCCGCGCCGCCTCGAGCCGGCGCCGCGACCGCTTCAGCTCGTCGAACCAGATCGCCAGCTTGTGCCCGAAGGAGATCGGCTCGGCGTGGATCCCGTGGCTGCGTCCGACCATCGGCGTCAGCCGGTGCTCGAAGGCGCGGCCTTCGACCGCCTTGAGGCAGCGGTCGACGCCGGCCAGCAGGAGGTCGGCGGCGTCGCGGAGGATCAGCGCCAGCGAGGTGTCGAGCACGTCGCTGGAGGTCATCCCGAAGTGGAGCCAACGGGCCTCGGGGCCGATCCGTTCCTCCAGGAAGGTGAGGAAGGCGATCACGTCGTGGCGGGTGGTGCGCTCGATCTCGTCGATGCGGGCGACGTCGGCGGCGTTGAAGTCTCCGGCCTTCGCACGGCAGACGTCGAGCGCTTCCTTCGGCGCGATGCCGATGACGACCATGCCCTCGAGGGCAGCGAGCTCGACGTCGCGCCAACGCCGGAGCCGGGCCTCGGGGGTCCACAGCGCCACCATCTCGGGCCGCGAGTAACGAAGGATCATTCGACCACCCGGATCGCCAGGCCTTTCTGCGCGGCGTAAGTGATGAGGTCAAAGGCGAGCGCCTTCGGGTCGCCCAGGCCGCGGGCGGTGACGAGGTTGACGGTGAGGTCGACCCCCTCGGGGTTGGCGACGGCGAGCGCACCGGGGTCGACCTTCTCGTGGAGGATCCGGTTCGCCAGCCGCCCCGCCTGCTGGCCGAGGCCGGTGGGCGCGGGCGAGAGCGCGAGCAGCGCCCCTTCCTTCACCTGCCCCGGCGCGAGGCCGACCAGCGGCAGCTTCTCGTCGTGGCACCAGGCGATCAGCCGCTGCACCACCGCGGCGTTGCCGACGGTGCGATCGGAGATCATCACCACCGCGTCGACCTTCGGCCGCGCCGCCTTGAGCGCCTTGTCGAGCTTTCCCGCGGCGTCGAGCTCCAGCGGCACCAGCGACAGGCCCTTGTTGGAGGCGAGCTGCGCCGCCTCTTCGATGAACTTCTGCGAGTAGCGGGGATCCTCGAGGACGCCGACCCGCTTCACCGTGGGGAGCATCGCCTTGATCGCCCCCAGTTCGAGCGAGAGGTCGGAGGTGAGCGCGATGCCGGTGATGTTCGCCCCCTCGAGCTCGTATTTCTGAAAGTACGGGACCATGACGAAGACGATCGGCACGTTGCTGAACTGCCGACGGGCACCGACGGCCGCGGCCGGGCCGATCGCCAGCACCATCGCCGGCGGGTTCTCCGACAGCTTCTTGAACGCCTTCGCCGCGGAGTCCGGGCCTTCCTCGAGCGTGATCTCCTCGAGCGTGGCGCGGGCCTCGGCTGCGAACCCGGCGGCGACGGCGGCGTAGGGGCCGAGATCCGCCGACTTGACCACCACCACCCGGGGGCGCGCGTCGGCGGCCAGCGCCGAGCCCGCGGCGAGCAGCAGCAGCAGCGGGACCCGGCTCACTTTGCGTCGGAGCAGCACCGGAAGCCCACTTCGTTGCTCTTGCCGCCGGTGCCTGCCTGGCGGGCCGAGCAGCGCACCGCGAAGTCGGCGCGGCCGAACGAGCCGCCCTTGACCACCTTCTCCAGCGTCCACTCCGAGGCGTTGCCCGACAGGTCGGCGACGCCGAAGCCGCTGCGGCACTTGGCGAACCGGCCAGAGGGAGAGATCAGGCGATCCTCGCCGCTGTCGTCCTCGGTGTTGCAGGCGTTGGCGTCGAAGACGTTGCCGTAGGGCCAGCGGGCGTTGCCCGGGCCCTTGCACGCCTTCTCCCACTCTTCCTCGGTGCACAGGCGCTTGGCGCGCCCTTCGCAGAGGCGCTTGGCGTCGGCCCAGGCGACGTTGATCGTCGGTGCGACGCCGCGCTTGTTGGGGAACTCGAACTGGTCGATGCAGTAGGCGCCGACCTCGACCGACGAGAGCCCCTTCTCATCGAAGCCGCGCATCGCGTCGTCGGCGGCGGTGCCCATCTTGAACGCGCCCGCGGGGACCATCCGCATCCCTTCGGCGCAGGGGCCTTCCTGGGCGGTGTTGGAGGCGACGACCGGCGTCTTCGCCACCGGCGCAGGGCGGGCGGCCCTTTCGGCAGCGAGCTTGTCGGCGTTCTCCTTGTCCTTCGCCGCCTTCTCCTGGGCCTTCTCGGCGCGCTCGGCGGCGGCGGCCTTGTCGGCCTCCTGCCTGGCAGCGCGCTCGGCGGCGAGCTTCTCGGCGGCGGCCTGACGGTCGTTGACCGGTGGCTTCTTCGCCTCAGCGGCCTTCTCCGCCACTGCCTTCTCGGCGGCGGCGCGCTCGGCGGCGATCCGTTCGGCCTCGGCCTGGGCGGCGTCTTCTTCGGCCTTGCGCTGCACCGCCAGCCGCACCTCTTCGGTCTTGCGCAGCTCCTCAGCGCGCCGCGCTTCTTCGGCCCGCTTCACCGAGTCGTCGACGACGGGCACCGGCACGACCGGAGGCTGGAGCTTCTTCAGGAGGATGCTGCCGCCGACGGCGCCGACGCCGATGCCGATCACCCCGAGAATCAACAGCCACACGAGGGTGCGGTTCTTCCCCGGCTCGCCGTCGGGCTCGGGGTCGCGGGTGGTGGCGACGGCGGCGCGGGTCTCTTCCTCGTCGAGGGCGGCCTGGGCGAGCAGCTGCCCCGATTGGATCACCTCGGTCTCTTCGTGCTCGGCCTGCTTGCCGTTGCTGCCGTTGATGTGGCCGCCGTTGAGCGCGGCCTTGAGCTGCAGCGAGTCCACCGGCTGGGTGGCGTCGGGCGGCATCTCCTCCGCGCCGGAGAGGATCTCGACTTCCTCCGAGATCGGCGGCGGCGGCGGCATGTCGGGCACCGGCGGCGGCGGCTTGTCGCGGCGGGGCTGCAGCTGGAGCATCCCGGTGGTGGTGCGCGGCCGGGCCGGCGCGCCGGTGGCGATCATCGCCGACTCGGGCTTGGACTTGAGCGGGGGGGGCGCGACGCGCCGGCAGATCTCGATGAACTCGGCGATGAACTCGTTGGCGCTCTTCGGCCGAGCGAGCGGGTTGGCGCTCAGCGCCTTGCGGTAGAGCCCTTCGATCGGCTGAGGCACCTCGGGGTTGCGCCGCTGCAGCTCGGGGATCGCGCCGTCGGGGGTGAGGCCCGAGAGCATCTCTCCGAGGATCACCGCCATCGAGTACAGGTCGGTGCGGAAGTCGACCTCGCGACCCTCGGTGAGCTCGGGGGAGAGGTACCGATCGGCCTTGCGCGCCTTCATCGCCTGGACGAAGGGCAGCCGAGGCATCGCGAGCCCGAGGCCGAAGTCGGTGACCTTGAGCAGGTCGGGCAGGACCAGAACGTTCTCCGGCTTGAGGTCGGAGTGCGGGCCGACCTTGTGAGCGCCGTCGAGGGCGGCGGCGATCTGCGCGAGGATCGGCTCGATTTCGCGAAGGGCGAAGAACTGCCCTTTCTGCAGGCGAAGGTCGATGATCTTCCGCAGCGTCAGGCCGTCGAGGTACTGCGAGGTGTAATACGGGCGATCCTGATCCTCGGCCTCCTCGTAGACGCGGACGAGGTTCGGGTGGCTCAACTTGCGCGCCAGGCGCATCTGCTTGGCGAAGCCCTTGCGCTCGTCGGCGGTCTGGCAGAGCTTGGCGTTGATCACCTTCAGCGCCACCTCGACGTCGATCTCCTTGTCCTGGCCCCGGAAGACGAAGCCGAGCGGGCCGACGCCGATGATGTCTTT
>JAYVRT010000783.1:0-14695 GCA_043776025.1 Archangiaceae bacterium
AGCTGCCAGCCGTCGAGCTCCGGCGGAAACACCACCGTCCACTCCTTGCCGTCGAAGCGGAAGTAGCCCTCGACGCCGGCGGTGGCCCAGACCTCGCCGGGCCAGGCGACGACGCCGTAGAAGTCGAGGTACTTCTTCGCCGCCTGCTCGACCCGGCCTTGGGTCCACGCCTTCCCGTCGTAATGAAACCACGAGCCGCCGCGACCCACGCCCCAGACGTCGTCGTGCGCCGCCGCCCACAGGTGCTCCGCCCCGGGAGAGCCGGTCAGCGCCCACTGCTTGCCGTCGTAGTGAAAGACGTCGGGCCGGCTGACGCCCCAGATGTCGTCGGCCGCGAGCGCGGAGAGCTCCGGAATGTCGGTCCGGTCGCCTGACTGAATCGGCAGCGCGGCCCACTCGGCCGGCTTCCGGGCACAGGCCACGGCGAGCAGCGAAGAGAGCAGCAGGCGGCGCATCGCTACGCCTCGGACTCGTCCTTCACTGGGACGTTGAGGAACGCGGCGAGCTTCTTGCCGGCGTCGGCGCGCTCCTGGGCGCTCGAGCTCCAGGTCGGCAGCGGGCGCAGCACGGTGAGGTTGACCCCGTCGCGCATCAGCAGCACCGCGCCCAGCCGGACGGAGCTCCCTTTGCGCGCCGTGTAGACGGTGCGGGTCCGTACCCCTTCGACTTGGTCGACCGTGGTGCGGGTCGTCAGCCGGCGGAACGCGAGCCGCTGCTGGTGGAACACCACCGTCCCGGTGCTCTTGTCGATCTCCAGCACGGAGCCGACCGGGGCGCGGACGACAAACGAGACGACCACCACCAGGATCAGCCCGTTGATGATCGCGGCGATCAGCGTGCCGCCGCTGGTCCGCCCGATGTCGCACTGGACGGAAAGCGTCGGCACGTTGGCGTCATGGACGAAACGCTCGATCTCGGCAGCGATTTTCGCGTCGTCGGCGCGGTCTTCTTCGTCGTCGGGCGCGTCGCACAGCGTCCGTTCGGGCGTCGCGCCGGCGAGCTTGAGCACCAGGTGGTGAAGGTATTGGCGGTTGCTCCGGCCCCCGGTCTGGTGAAACGCCGCCGTGGCCCCGAGCAGCTCCGTCACCGGAAACTCGAACGGCCGGCGATCGACGAAGGTGCACTTGCCCGCTGCGCGGTCGCAGATGAGGGACGTGAGCCGAGGCGGCAGGAATGGGATGATGCTGCCGCTGGCACCGCAAGCGAAGAACGCCAGCACCATCCACCCGATCAGCTGCAGCCACCCCTTCGCCCGCGCGTGGAGCGCCAGGGTGGGGTCCTTCTCCTGGATCTCGAGCATCGGCGCCGAATCCTAGGACCGGGATCAAACGCAAGCGACACTCGTCGCGGGTTTGCACGGGCGCCTTCGCCGACTGGAAGGTCGAGTTCTCACTGGAGCGTGAATGTCGTACTCGCCTGTCCATCCACAGGGCCAACGCCCTGAAACGCCTGGGAGCTCGCGCGGGTCCCGGTCTTGCGTAACCCAGGGCGTGACGCCCTGCTCTCACGCTCTGGTTGTAATGCTCGCGTGCGTTTCGGCGACGTCCGCCCAGGCGGAAGACGTTCGCGCGCGGTACCAGGCCGCCACCGAGCTCACCCGCCAGGGGAAGGTCGGCCCGGCGAGCGAGGAACTCGAGTGGATCGCCCGCGGGAGTTCGCCGCTCGCCGATCGTGCGTCCTACGAAGCCGGGTTGCTCTTCGAGCGGCGCGGCGCATTTCTCTGGGCGGCGCGACTGTTCGCCGCGGTCCCCGAGCGCTCTTCGTTCTTCCTCGACGCCCGCCTCGCCCAGGCGCGCGTGCTCCGGCTGCACGGTGACTTCGAACAGGCGGTGGCGGCGGTCACCCCGCTCATCTCGGGCGCGGTTCGCAAGCGGGCGCTGATTGAACTGACGCTGCTCGCTGGGTTGATGGGCGACGGCGCGGCGGAGCGACAAGCGCGCTCGACGCTGCTGCTCGCGAGATCTCCCTGGCTTGGAGGCGCCCCGGCGCTCGCGCTGATGAGCGGCGCCTTCGACCCCCTGCTGCGGCGCAATGCCTGCCGGGATGCCCAGCGGGCGGCACAACGGGCCCCGGCGGAGTCCGGCTGCGTCGCCCAGTTGCTCGCCGCCGAGGCGCGGGCGTGCGTCGACACCGACGTCTCCGTCGAGCTCGAACGCATCGCGCGCGAGTGTCCCCAGGCCGAGCTGTCGGCGCGCGCGTCGATGGCGATCGCCGTGCTTCGGGCGAGGAGAAACGACGAAGGCGCCGCGACCGCCGCGTTCCGCCGGGTCAGCCTCGCGACCTCGAGTCCGCTGGCGGCCGAGGCGCTGTTCGCCGCGTTCTGGGTCGGATGGAGCGCCCACCCCGCGACGGCGAGCACCGAAGACCTCCTCCGGCTCGAGGCGCTGGCCGTCGACCTCGGGACCCAGGATCGTGCGCGAATCCGGTACTGGCGCGCGCGGGCCGCGCAGGCGCAAGGCAGCTCCGCCGAGGCCGGGGCGCTGCTGGGCGAGGTCGCGCTCCTCTACCCCGCGACCTGGTACGCCCACCTCGCGCGCGAGCGACTGACGGCCCTCGAGCCGCTCTCGACTGCGGTGGATCTCCAGGCGGTGCTGCCAACGGACGACGCCGAGGCGGGCGAGCCTGAAGCGCTGGAGCGGCTCGCGCCGGGAATCGAGTCGGTGACGATGGGGCTCGACGACGCGGCCACCCAGCTCACCAACCTCGCCCGCCGGGTCCCGAGCCGCGCGAGCAACCGGATCGCCGTCGAGGTGCTGGACGCCGCGGGGTTGAGCCAGCAAGCCCATCGCTTCGCGCGCGCCGTGCTCCGCGAGCAATCGGGACAGAGCCAGGATGCGCTCGTCTGGGAGGCAGCGTATCCGACGCGGTTCTCCGGGTTGATTGCGCGGACCGCCGACGAGGAGAACGTGGCGCGCGGCCTGGTCCAGGCGCTGGTGCGCGAGGAGAGCGCGTTTGACCCCGCCGCTCGCTCGCGCTGTGGGGCGCTGGGCCTGATGCAGCTGATGCCGGTGACGGCGCGCGCCCTGGCATTCGAGCGCGGCAATCCGCTCGAGCGCGCGCGCGACCTGTTGGAGCCGCAGCGCAACGTCCAGCTCGGCGCCGGGTACCTCGGGCGACTGCTCCGCCGGTTCGCCGGAAGTCCTGCCGCGGCGGCCGCTGCCTACAACGGGGGGCCGACGCGGGTCGCCGGGTGGCTCAAGGTCCCCCGCGCTGGGCAGCTCGAGGAGTGGGTGGAGATTCTGCCGCTCGACGAGACCCGCAACTACGTCAAGGACGTCGTCGGGAGCGCCGACCTCTACGAGTACAAGCTCGCCGCGCGGCCCCTCGTCGCGTCCGCCGGCGTGCCGATGCCGGCCCAGCCGTAGTACCCGTCCCACGACAATCAGGTGTTCTGATTCCGCGCTTCGGGCCAATCCCGCTGCCGTCCGGCCGCTCGTCGCGGCTACCGGCAGCTGTCGTCCGAGCCGCTGTTCACCCGGCACCCGTTGCTGCACCGGGCAGCGATGGTCGTCGACACGCCGTTCGAGCCACATCGATACAGCGTGTTGCTGTTGCCGGTGACCTGGTCTCCGCCGCAGTAGAGCCCACCCGGCGAGCACCGGCAGCTGTCGTCGTCTCCACTGTTGACGCTGCAGCCGTGCTTGCAAGCGCGGACGGCAGTCGCGGACTTCCCGTCGGCGTTGCAGCGAAACAGGGTGCTCGTACTTCCTGAGACCTTGTCGCCGCCGCAATAGAGCCCCCTGGGCGTGCAGCCACCGTTGTTGTTGCCACCGCCACGAACCGCGGCGACCGCGTTCCTTTCTGCCTGCGTGATCGCGCAGTGCGTCTCGACGTCGTTGTTCGCCAGGCCATTGCGGCCGACGAGGAAAGAGTTAAGCTGGCTGACCAGCGATGACTTCAGCACCGGAGCCCCCGCGTAGACCGCGTGGATGTGCACGCTGAACGACGGCGGTCCGCGGGACCAGGCCGCGAACCCCTCCATGCGCAGGTCGTGCACGCGCGCGCAAGGACTCGAGCCCGAGGCGATGTCCGTCGCCGCCGACCAGGTGACACCCGGTTCGGGACAGTGGGTGCCCACCGAGAGCGGAGCGTCGCCGAAGGTCTGAATCAGCAGGTTGTCGCCGACGCCGGCGCGAATCATCGCCGCGTGCGCGCCCGGGAACATACGCGACGGCGAATTCGAGTGGCCGCAGGTGAAGGGTTGCCGGCAGAAGCACGCGCCGAGCTCAGAGCTGGCGACCATCGTGTCGTCGGAGGCTTCTTCGT
The DNA here is from genome assembly GCA_043776025.1 of Archangiaceae bacterium. Taxonomy (GTDB): domain Bacteria; phylum Myxococcota; class Myxococcia; order Myxococcales; family Myxococcaceae; genus JAYVRT01. The sequence goes on from JAYVRT010000783.1 coordinate 4,267, forward strand.
CCCCGAACTGATTCGCGCTCGAGACGTCGGCGGTCGAAGGAGCACAGGCAAAGCTCAACAGACAGAGCAGCGGCAGCGGGGCGAGTCGGGAGTGCATCACCGGTTGTCGTTCGCGCGCCGCGCCGGTCGCAGCCCCGAAACTTCAGCGGACTTTACTGGCCCTCCAGAACGGAGCACGCGTGCTCCAAAACACCGACGCCCCAGGGTGACGGAGTGAGTCGCCAGCGTGACGGCGCGGTCGCGGGGTAAGCGCGAGAAATACGTGTCAGTCGAATCGTTCACCGGCCGGCGATTTGAACGGGCGCGGGGACTGATCTACTGATCAGCCGTCCTTGTCTCTGTGGGGGGCCCATGACCACGATTCTCAGCTACCTCATCGATCGCGCACTCGACACCCTCGACCGGACCTCGCCCGAAAACCGCGCGAAAGTCCGCGTGCTTGCCGAACAACGCCGCCCGCCCGAAGGGCACCATCCGTCGACGACTCCGCACCCCAACGCCTGGCTCGTCCCTCACGCAGCCGCGGTCGTCACCCTCCCGAAGGCGCGCTGAGCCGCCGTCACCCGCGCGGAGACCCGCCGCACTCCAACGGGGGCGCGACTCCCGCCGGGAGCCGAACTACGCTGTGTCACCAGATGCCCGGTGAGCCGACAGAGAAGCCCAGCGACATCGATCTCGAGCTCCTCGAGTTCCTCGCTTCGATCAGTCCCTCCGAACGGATGCGACGTCACGAGGGTGCCCTCCAGTTGGTCCTCCGCCTGCGCGCCGCCTCCATCAAGCACTATGGCTTCGACCCTCGAACTCCTCCGCCGGCTGACCCTCGAGCAGGTTGAGTTCGTTCTCGTCGGAGGCATGGCGGCGGTGGCTTCAGCTGCAACGTGCTCGGCCTCGACGACCTGATCCGGTGCAAGCAGGCGCTCGGTCGACCCAAGGATCGCTCCGTCGCCGCCGAGCTCGAGCTCGTCAGAGAGCGCGCGAAGGGTCGTTAACGGGAGAGCCGCTCGAGCGCTCGCTTCGCCACCGCGAGGAAGGCCGCGCTCGTCGGCAGCAGCGCGCTCATCTGCGCCTGCTTCGGATCTGTGCCCCGGACCCGCGGGTCGAGCAGCGTCAGCACCCGCCCCGCCGCGAGCGATGAGGGGTAGGCGTCGAAGGCAATCACCGCCGCGCTGCTGAACGTCGGCAGCTCGGCCGGCGCGCGCAGTTGGTGGCCCTCTTCGCCCAGCGCCAGGGCCAGTGCGAGGAGGTAGGTGAGCTCGGCCTGGCCGAATGCCGCCAGCGCGCCGGCGCCCATCACCACCACGTCGGCCGCGGCGAGCCACGCCTCGACGCCCCCGGTGGGGTCGAGAGAAACCGTCATCCCCTTCGCGCCCAGCCCGAGCAGCGCGTCGTCGAGCGCCGCCTTGAGCCGGGGCATCGTCGTCTCGGTCACCGGCATCAACCCCGGCGGCAGCGGAGGGAAGCGGTAGGCGCTGGGAGCGTCGACCGGCTCCGCCCGCACCGACGGGGCCTGGGCCTCGCCCGAGGTGAGCGCCGCACCGAAGCCGTCGGCGAGGGCGGCGTCGTCTTCCCTCTGCAGCTGGCGCACCGCCTCGGCGAACAGCGTCCAGCCGTCGGCGTCGCCGCCAGCAGCGAGGAGCTTCGGCCACACCTTCGCCGCGAGTGCGGCGCCCTGCAGCGTCGGCGAGAGGCGCTCGGCGAGGAACCTCAGCGTCGCCTCGCCCAGCTTCTGCTCAAAGACGAGCTTCTCACCCAGCCGCACCGCCATCGGCACGAGGTCGGCCTGCAGGTAGCCGGCGAGGATGCCCTCGAGCTCGAGGGGCGAGGTGCTCACCCGCTCGCGCAGCTGCAGCGCCTCGCCGGTGAGTCCCAGCGCCGAGGCGAGCGCGGCGCGGCGCGAGAGGTTCTCGACGGTTTCGGGCAGCTCGGCCAACAGCTTCAACGCGTCGCGGGACCTGCCCAGCTTCTCCAGCGCGTCGACCATCGCCGGACGGTAGCTGGCGCTGCCCTCGGGCCCGGCGAGGGCGGTGAGCCGCTCGACCATCGCCACGAAGCGCACCGCGTCGTCCGCTTGGTACATCGAGGCGAGGTGCCGCACGGCGGCCACCGCGTCGGCGTCTTCCACCAGCGCCCGCTCGAAGGCCTCCCGCGCCTGGCCCGGCTGGTTGAGCGCGTTGAGCAGCAGCTCGCCCCGCTCCAGATGCAGCGCGGCGCGCGCCTTTGGATCCTCCTCGAGGCCGCTCAGCTCGAAGAGCGAGAAGGCCGCCTCCTCGGTGCGGCCGGCGTCCTTGCGGAGATCCGCGAGCAGCCGCACCAGCGCTCGGCGGCGATCCGGCAGGCGCTCGGCGGCCGCCTTCCAGAGCGCTTCCCGGGTGGCCGCGTCGATCGCGTCGGCGTGGGGCAGCAGCAGCTCGAGCAGGCGCGGCTTCGGATCCTTCAGCGCGCTCGCGATCACGGCGTTGAGCTCTCCGGCCGCGGCGAGGTGCTGCAGCGCGAGCGAGGAGCCGAAGCGCACCAGCAGCTCGCTCCACAGCTTGAGCGCGCGCTCGGCGGCGCCCGACTGCTCGAAGGCCAGCGCCAGCTGCTCGAGGTCCTCGGTGTCGCCGTCCGCCTCGAGCTTCTTCGCCAGCCGGTCGGCGTGCGCCGAGTTCCCGTTCTCCCGCGCCAGCGCCCAGAGCGCCTCGTTGACCTTCGCCTCGTCCTTCGCGGCGTCGGCGAGCTTGAGCGCCCCGACGAAGTCCTTGCTCGCCAGCAGCGGCGCGAACCCGACCTCGAGCGCGCGCACCGGGAGCTTGAGGATGAGGAAGCGGTGGGCGAGCGCGGTCGGGGAGAGCGCGTCGGGGTGCTCGCGGACCACCCGCTCGAGCACGTCGACCGCCTCTTCGTTCTCCCCGGCCTGTTCCCACTCCGCGGCCGCTTCGAGCAGCAGCTCGCGCTGGCGCTTGGGCTCCTTCTGGCTCAAGCCGGCGGCGGTGACGAGCGCCTGGGCCGCCCGCTTCGGCTGCTTCATCGCCCGGCTCAGCTCGACCATCAGCAGCACCACCTCGACCGACGGCCGCAGCGAGAGCGCCTCGCGGCAGGCTGCCAGCGCCCGCTCGAGATCTCCCCCGGCCTGAAGCGCCTTCGCCGCGGCGAGCAGCCGCGCGGCCCTGGCATCACCCGAATCGAGCGCCGCCCGCTCGAGCAGCACCTCGCCGAGGGCGGCGCCCCCTTCTTGCGACCCTTCGAGGGAGATGAGCCCGTCGAGCGCGCCGACGTAGCCAGGAGAAGAAGCGCCAGGGCCACGCAGCGACTGCAGCGCCTCACGCGCGCCGGGGATGTCGCCCGCGCCGCGCCGCAGCGCCGCCAGCTCGAGCCACGCCTCGGCGGCCGCTTCGTCGCTCAGCGTCGGGGCGAGGCGGGTGAGCGTCTCGAGGAGCCCTGCCTCGTTGCCCTTGCGGCGCTGGTCGGCCGCGAGCCGGGTGAGCGCCGCGGTGTTGCTCGGGTCGATGCGGCTCGCCTTCAGCCGCAGCTCGGTGGCCCGCGCCTCGTCCTGGAACTCGCGCTCGACGAGGTCCGCCGCCTCGAGCATCGCCGTCGCGCCCAGCTCGCCCCCGGCCGCTTCGGCGAACTGCTCGTGCAGCCACAGCAGCTCGCCGCTCTTGCCCAGCGTCGTCAGCGCCTGCCGCGCGCGTGCGTAGAACCCCTCGTCGGACGGCCGGGCCCGCACCAACTTGCCGAGCGCGGCCATCGCGTCCTGGGGCTGCTCGGCGAGGTCCGCGGCGCGGCGGTAGAGCGCGAGCGCCTCTTCACCCTCGGCGCGCTCGGCGAGCCGGAGCGTGGTGCGGAACAAGCCCTGGTTGTCGCGGGTGTGGGAGTAGGCCTCGACCAGCAGCGAGAGCGCCTCGCGGCCCCTGGGACCTTCGGGGTCGAGCTTGAGCACCCCCTCGAACGCCTCGGCGGCGTCGTGAAACGCCTCGGTCTCGAGCGCCGCGTGGCCGAGGCGGTCTTGCACCTTCAGCCGCACCTCGGGGCTCAGCGTCTCGCCGGCGACCTGCAGCAGCTTGCGATCGAACGGCTGGGCGCCGCGGGCTCCACCGCTGGCGGAGGCGAGGTCGGCGCGTTGGAGCAGCGCGTCCGGGTCGTTGCTGCCGGAGGCCAGCAGGTCGTCCCACGCCGCTGCGGCCTCGAGCGCGTCGCCGGCGCCGGTGAGCAGCTGGGCGCGGCGCTTGAGCAGCTCGGCGGCCTCGGCGGGCACCGCCTGCGCGCGGGCGAAGAGGACGTTGGCGAGCGAGCGGGGGTCCTGCTCTTCGCGGGCCTGCAGGGTGAGGAAGGCGGTGTCGTCCTCGGGCGCGGCCTCGAAGGCCTGGTCCTCGCAGACGCGGGCGCGCTCATGGGCGCCGACCTCGATGAAGGCCTTCGCCGCGGCGAGCCACCGTTCGGCGGCGGCCGGCCCGCTCTCGCGCTCGGCGCGGCGGGAGAGGAGCACCGCGCGGCCCTGGGCGTCACCCGACTCGGTGAGCCAGGTCAGGTGGCGGGCGAAGGCCGGGTGGAAGGGATCCGCCTCGAGCAGCAGCGCGTCGAAGTCGGCCGCCTCCTGGTGGCGGCCCAGCTGGTGGAGTTGATCGGCGACGAGGGCGGTGAGCGCGGCGTCGTCGGGGTTGGCGGCGCGCGCGGCCAGCAGCGCTGCGGCGGCGGCGTGGGGCTGCTGCGCCTTCTCCTTGTAGAGCGCGGCAGCCCGCAGCAGGAGGCGGGCGCGCTCGGGGAGCGAGGTCGTGCGCAGCGCCGATTCTTCGAAGAAGGCGGCGACGTCGGCGACGCGGTCTTGCCGTTCGTAGAGCGCCAGCAGCAGCGCCTCGCCCTCAGGCAACCCGGGGACGAAGGTGAGCGCCTGCTTCAGTGCGGCCTCCGCCTGGTCGGGAGCGAGCATCGGCGCCCCCGTGGGCAGCGCCTCGCCGGTGGACGACTCGGCCGCGACGCCGAGGTGGAGGCGGGCGAGCTGGACGAAGGCGCGGGCCTTGCCCGCGTGGTCGGTGAAGGACTCGAGCGTCCGCTCGAGCCAGTCAATCTCCGCGTCGCGATCCGCCCGGCGGCGCGCCAGCTCGATGCCCAGCGTCGCGGTCGATGCCTGGCGGTCGAGGACCCACGCCTGCTGCAGCGACTGCTCGGCGCCCGCCAGGTCGAGCTTGCTGTCGCGCAGCAGCTCGGCGCGGCGCACCCACAGCTCCGCCGCGCGCTCGTTCTGGCCTTCCTCGTCGCACAGCTCGGCCATCGCCTGCAGCGTGCGCAGCGCCTCGTCCACCCGGCCGGCGGAGAGCGAGAGCTCGGTCTCCTCGGCGAAGCTGCCGAGCGCGGCCTCGGTCTGGCCCGCGGTCAGCTGCAGCTGGGCGATCTGCAGCAGCTCGGCCATCAGGTCGCCGGTGCGGCCGGCGTCACGCAGCAGCCCGGCGCGCTCGAGGCGAATCGGCAGCGGTTCGTCCGACTGCTCGGCGGCGCGGGCGTAGAGGTCGGCGGGCAGCTCGAGCTCCGCGAGCTCGGCCCGGGCGCGGCGGGCGAGCGCCAGCAGCCGTTCGACGGTGCGCGGCGAGGGCGAGAGGGCGCGGGCGTGAATCGCCAGCAGACCCAGCGCCTCGCGCGGGTTACGGGGGTGGACGAAGGCGGCGAGCCGTTCGATCGCCACCGAGTTGAGCGGGCGCTCGAGGGCGACGCGCCGCAGGGTGTTCTCCGCGAGCGTCAGGTCCTCGTTCTGCTCGGCGAGATCCGCCAGCCGCAGCAGCGCGCGCTCGGCGTCGTCGGGCGCGTCGGCGAAGTCGAGCTGGCTGCACAGCTGCTGCTGCAGCGGGAGCGCCTCGTGCACCGAGCCGTGGAGGTAGAGCAGGTCCGCCAGAGTCTGCAGCTGGGCGCCGGTGGCCGGCACCTGGGCGTGCGCCCTGCGGTAGAGCTTGAGCGCGCGGGCGTCGTCGCCGGCCGCGTGGGCGAGCGCCGCCCCCTCACGCAGCAGCGCCGCGCTCTCGTCGGGGGAGGAAGCGGCGGCCGCCTCCTCAAGCAGGCGGGTCGCCCCTTCGACCTCTCCGCGCGGCGCGAGCAACCCAGCGAGCCGGCGGCGGGCGGGGACGTCGGAAGGATCGAGCGCGACCACCCGCGCCAGCGCCGCTTCGCCCGGCCCGGCCAGCTGCAGCTGGTCGAGGTAGAGGGCAGCGAGCTCGGCGAACAGCGGGGCGGCGCTCTGCCGCGGCGTCTGCGCGGCCTCGGTGGCGAGCACCTCGGCGAGCCCGGCCCAGTCCTTGAGCGCGCGCAGCGAGCGCTTGAGGCCGAGCGTCGCCTGCGGGTGCCGGGGCGCGAGCGCGAGCGCGGCCTCGAAGGCGGCGATCGCCTCCGGCCGGGCGTCGCGGGCTTCGAGCAGCGCGGCGCGTTCGAGCAGCGCCTCGACCCGGCGCGGCGGCGGCCCCTGGCGGGAGGCCTCGAGCAGCGCGCCCTCGGCCTTGCGGGAGTCGCCGGCAAGGCGCGCCGCGGCGGCGATTCCAACGTAGGCCTCGCAGCGGTCGTCGGCAGCCAGCGGCAGGCTCGACGCGAGCTCGAACGCCTCGCCCGCCTTCGCCGCCTCGGACCGCTCCGCCCGGGCTCGGGCGAGGAAGAGGATCCGCTCGGCGGCGTCGGCCACCAGGGCCTCGTCGGTGCGCCCGCGCTGCAGCGCCAGCCGCCAGGCCTCGAGCTCGATGCCGTCGTCCTCGGAGAGGCGGGCGACCTCGGCGAGTGCACGCAGCAGCGGCACTGGCCGGGCAGCGAGCGTCGCGGCCTCGGCGAGATCGGCGCGGGCCAACTCGAGCGCGCCGCGGGCGCGGTGCAGGCCGGCGCGCTGGGCGAGCAGTTGGGCGCGGTCGTCTCCGGTGGCGGCGTCGACCAGCCGGGCGACCAGCCCGAGGCGCTCCTCGAGGTGCGCGTCGTCGGCCGGCAACAGCTTGAGCAGCTCGCCCGCGGCCCAGGTGTCACCCGGCTCGTCGGCGAGCACGCTGCGCAGCGCCTCGCGGGCCTCGTCGGCGCGGCCCAGCTGCAGGCACCCCTCGGCGTACTCGTGGCGCGCGGTGCGGCGGCCCTGGCCCTCGAGCCGCGGCCACAGCTCGCCGAGCAGGTCGACCAGCGCCTCGGTGGCGCCGGCGCGGCGGTGGAGCTTGGCCAGCTCGAGCGAGACCTCGAGGTCTTCTGGACGGCGGGCGGCGTAGAGCGCGAGGTACTTGCGTGCCTCCTCGCCCTTCGAGGCGCGGACCGCGGCGAAGCCCGCCTTGCGCAGCAGCGCCGTCTTGTCGACGCGGGCCAGCTCGGGGTCGGCCCCGTCGGCGGCGAGCACCACCTCGAGGTCCAGGAGCGCGGTGGCGGAGTCGGAGTCGAAGACGAGCTCGGCGCGGCGCAGCCGGGCGGGGACGAACGCGCCGTCGCGCTCCAGCGCCTGACCGAGGTAGGTCTCCTCGCGGCTGGTGCCGGTGCTGAGCGCGCTCGCCTTGAAGTACCAGCGGGCGGCGGGGCGGGCCTCTTTCTCCAGGCCGGCGCGGCGGGCGTAGAGCTTGGCCGCCTCGAGCCGTTCGCCGCGCTCGACCTCGAGGTCCGCCATCGCTTCCAGCGCCTCGCCCGCCTTCTCTCCGGTGGGCGCGGCGTCGAGCACCGCGGCGAGCCGCAGCTGGGCCCCGGCGCGGTCGCCGGCGTTGAGAAGGGCCTGGGCGCTCTTGAAGAACATCGGCGCCGCGTCGGCCGGCCGGTTCGCCTGCAGCAGCGCCTGGGCGCGGGCGGCCCACAGGTCGGTGAGCTCGCGGTGGAAGTTGCCTTCCTCGTAGAGCGCCTCGAGCCGCTCGCACAGCTCGTCGTCGAGCCGGCGCAGCGGGAAGGCGAGCGCGTAATTTTCGCGCGCCGCGTCCTTGTCTCCCAGCGAGTCGCAGGCCTTGCCGAGGCGGGCGCGGACCTCGGCGAGCTTCTCCGGGGCGGCGTGCTTGGGCAGCAGGGTGAGCACGTCCTCGAGCGCACGGCGGGCGTTGGTGGGCCGCTCGATGCGCAGCGAGAGGTTGGCGAGGTCGAGCAGCGCGTTGACCTCGGGGAAGAGGCGGGCGGCCTTCTCGAGGGCGACGAGCGCCTCGCCCGGGCGGCCGAGGCGGGCCTCGAGGACCTGGCCGAGCTCCCGCAGCGCGGCGGCGGCGAGGCGCTTGTCCTGGTGGGTCTCGGCGGCGACGGCGCGGCGCTCGAGCGCCCAGGCGAGGCCGGCCATGTCGGCGCGGCGGCGCTGGAGCGCGCAGAGCTCTCCGAGCGCGGGGAGGTCCTCCGGCTCGACCTTGAGGACCTCGGTGAAGGCCCAGGCGGCGAGCTCGAGGTCGAAGGAGAGGTCTCGGGCGGCGACCGCGAGCCGGCGCAGGTGGCGCACCCGGTCCTTCGGGTCCTCGGTGAGCATCGCCAGCGCCTTGAGGCACCGGCCCAGCTGCGGCCCGTCGCGGCGGGCCTCGGCGAGCGCGAGCAGGCCCTCGAGGGCGAGCCGGTTGCGCGGGTCGGCCTCGGCGGCCTGGTTGAGCAGCCGTTCGGCGCGCTCGGGCTGGGCGAGGCGGTTGCGGAACAGCTCCCCCGCCTCGGCCCAGAGCGCGGCGCGGCGGACGCCGTCCTCGACGACCGCGGCGGCCTTCTCGCAAGCGTCGGCGAGCTCGGCGGCGCGGCCAGTGGCGCGGAAGTGGGGCAGCAGCTCGTCGAGCGCGGAGAGGTCGGTGGGCACCAGGGCGAAGGCCGCCTCGAGGTGCTCCTTGGCGCGCGCCGGCTCGGAGAGCTTGGCCTTGTACAGCCGCGCCAAGGCGTGGTGCGACTGGTGGGCGGCGTTGCGGGCCTCGTCGCGCGCCGGCGCCGGCCCGGCGAGCTCGATCGCCTGCTGGTAGCCGGCGACCGCTTCCTGGGTGCGGCCGAGCGCGTCGGCGACGCGGGCGGCGAAGTAGAGCGGCTCGGGCTCGCCGGGCAGCAGCGACGCGGCCTCGCGATAGCGCAGCAGCGCGTTCTCCAGCTGCTTGAGGCCCGTCTCCCAGACCTGGCCGGCGAGCAGGTTGGCGCGGCCGATGCGATCGACCTCGTGGCGCGACAGTCCCACCTCGCGCAGCCGGTCGAGCGCCTTGATCGCCCGGAGGAACTCGCCGCTCTTGAAGCACAGCTCGCCCAGCTGCAGCAGCGCGTCGGGATGATCCGGCGCCAGCCGCAGCGCCGCCTCGCAGTGCAGCCGCGCGCCCGGAATGTCGTCGTCGGTCTGCGCGACGAGCCGGGCCAGCTGGACGTGGGCGTCGGCGGCGTCGGCCGGGTCTCGCGCGAGGGCGGTGAGCCGGCGGTAGGCGCGAATCGCCCCGGCGCGGTCCTTCGCCTGGTCCGAGGCGCGGGCGAGGGCCTTGAGCGAGGGCAGGTGGTCCGGCTTGAGGCCGAGCAGCTCGTGCAGCGCCTTCACCGCCATCTGCGGCGCGTGGTCCCGCGCGGCGCGGGCGCCCGCCTCAGCGGCGAAGAAGGCGCCCGCCTCTTCCTGCTGGCGGCGGGCGAGGTTGCACAGGGCGAGGTAGCGCTCGGAGGCCTTGGCGAACTCTCCGCGGCGCTCACGGACCACCGCCTCGGCCCACAGCGCGGTCGCGCTCTTCTCGCGGCGACGGTGCAGCGACGCGGCGACGTCGAGCGCCAGCTCGTGCGTCGACGGGTCGGCGACGAGCAACGTCAGCAGCCGTTCGACGGCGAAGGGGTGGGCCTCGGTGGCGTCCCCGAGCTTCAGGTACGCCTCGCGCGCCTCGGCCAGCTTGCCCTCGGCGAGCAGCTCTTCGGCGTCGGCGAAGGCGCGCGCGCCCTCGAGGGTGAGCAGCAGTTCCTCGTCGGGCGGCGAGGGCGGCGGGAGCCCGGCGGAGGAGAAGCGCAGCCGCAGCCCCTTCCCCGACACCTGGGCTTCGGCGAGCCGCGCCTGGTCGAGCGAGGGCATCTTGAAGCCGCGCGCCACCGCGGCGAGCTCGACCAGCACCGGGAGAATGCGGGTGGTGAAGCCGTTGGCGCCGCGGCGCTCGAGGTCGGGCAGCAGCCCGCCGGTGCTCTGCTTGAGCGCCTGGGTCACCAGCGCCGGCAGCCGGGCCGCGGGCGTCGACGCCCAGGCGTAGAAGCGGACGTCGTAGAGGTAGACCGCGAGCTTCTCGCCGTCGCCGTCGAAGGCGACCTTGAAGGTGAGCGCGGCGCGCTCGCTGCTGCGCAGCCGGGCCTGAACCTCGAGGTAGCCGGGGCGAAAGTGGAGCTTGAGCCCGTCGAGCTCGCCGAGCTTTCCCGCGAGCGCGGCCACCTGCCGGTGGATCACCTCGGCGTCGATCGACAGCTCGAGGAACCCGAAGTCGAGCTTCTTCTTCTGGTACTTCGACGCCCCGCCCGAGAGGTTCATCGGGAAGGTGACGTCGGGAATCTGGAGCGCGAAGTCGGTGACGGT
>JAYVRT010000784.1:0-4087 GCA_043776025.1 Archangiaceae bacterium
GCAGCGTGAGCTGTAGACCGCTGCCTCGCCTTGCGCTCGGTCGCCTGACGAGAGATGAGAGGCGGCGTGCGATCGACTCGAGGACTGATGACGTGCGCCTTCGCGCTGCTCTCAAGCGGCTGCTTCACCCGCGCGATCGCTGAGCAAGTAGGTCTGAGCGGCTGGTTCCGGGCCGACCTGACGCCGAAGTCCCCCGACGTCTACCGGGAGCGCTTCCTGCCGCTGCCGCTGGTGGACCCGGGCTTCGACTGCGGTGAGCTTGTCCGCCGCGTGCGCGATCCGTCGTCGCCGATCGTGGTCCTTGTTCCGGGAATCGGGGGCGACGGGCCGGAGATGGTCTCGGCGCTGGCGACGCTGATGCAGACCCCGCCCGCGTCGATCTTCATGTTCCGCTGGGTGCCTTACGACGAGCGCGACGCGATTACCCGGCGGCTTGCGGAAGGCATCTCGCGTCTGGCCGAGTGTCTGCCCGGGTCGGAAGGGCGGTTGCTGGTGGTCGCCCACAGCGCGGGCGGAGTGGCCGCGAGCTTCGCGGTGAGCCGCATTCACCTCCCCGCCTCGACGCAGAAGGTGCCCTGGGTCACGGTGCTGACCGTCGCCTCGCCGCTGGCTGGCACCGTCCCGCGCGCCCCCAACGCCGAAGGGAAGGAGGCGCTCGCCTTCGTGCTCGACCTCGGGACGAGCATCCCCGTCTATCCCCGCAGCGCCTCCCGGAGTTCATGTCACCCATCTGCGAACCCACGCCCCCGCGGATTCGATCATGCAGCCCAACGGCGCGCTGAGCCCGAACGACCCGGCGATCGGCGTTCCGGGAGCGCGGCAGGTTGATTTGCCCGACGGGCTCGACCACCCAGGCGCACTGCAGTTCGTGGTCGGAGAGGTGGCCGCGGATCGCTGGAAGGTCTGGCGTGACACCGCGGCAGCACGCCGGTAGGCGACCGGAGTCAGGCCCGACGGGCTGGGGAAGAACCTGAGCAGAGCCGTCGCTGGGGCCGACCCTCGTGCTCACGCCCAGCGTTCACCCTTCGCACGGAGACTGGCTGACCGAAGCTCTCGAGCAGCCGAGACCGCCGCAGCGCCAGCACTCCGAGATCAGTCGTGTGGGCGCGACCTCGATGTTGTCGTCTTCAGCCTTCGCGCAGCTCGGCGAGACGGCCCTTCACGCCGGGCAGGCTCCCCGGCGCCATCTTGCTCAGCGTGTAGCTGACGGTGTCGCTCAAGGTCTCGTAGACGTCGCGCGGCGCGTAGCCGAGCAGACCCTGCGCCTTGCCGCTGTCGAGCCAGAACCAGTGCTCGCCGATCTCCACCTCGTGGGGGTCGAGCTTCACCTCGTTGCCGCGCCACTTGGCGAATGCTTCGAGCGCGTAGGCCCCGAGCACGTTGACCGTCTTCGACAGCTTCAGCCTAGGCGCCGGCACGCCGGTGAGCCGCTCGAGCCGGGTGAAGAAGTCCGTCATCGTCAGGTTCACGCCGAGCAGGTGCCGGCCGTAGAGCTCGCCCCGGGTGAGCGCTTCCACCGCGGCGTCGGCGACGTCGCGGGCGTCGGCGATGCTGATGCCGCCGCCGGGCATCGCGGGGATGTCGCGTTGAAGAAACTTCACCACCGTCCACGTGGAGCTGAGGCGATCGTCGCCCGGGCCCATCAGCAGCGAGGGGTTGAGCACCACCAGCGGCAGCTGGTGCTTGCGGCAGTACTCGATCGCCAGCTTCTCTTCGTAGATCTTCGACAGGTAATACGGCCAGCGCCCGACGACTTCGATCGGATAGTCGTCAGCCTCGGTGCCGGTGCGCTCGGTCTTGCTTACCGCCACCGCGCCCGAGGTCGACATCAGGACGATCCGCGGGCGGGTGCCCAGCGCCTGGACGTCCTTGAGCAGCTCGCGGGTGCAGTCGACGTGCAGCTCGTACATCTTCCGGCCGTCCGCCGGCTTGAAGCTGACCAGTCCGGCGAGGTGGATGATCGCCTCGACTCCGTCGATCGCCTTGCGAACCGCGTCGCGGTCGTTGAGATCCCCTTGAATGAACTCCGCGGTCGCCGGCGCCTCGGCCCTGGCAAAGCCGGCCCTGGGGGGCAGCGCCGTCCACGCGGAAGGCGCGGGCTTCGTCCGGCCAATCACCCGCACCTGGTGGCCGGCGGCGAGCAGCCGGGGAATCAGGTGCGCCCCGAGGAAGCCAGTGCCGCCCGTGACGAGGACCTTCACGACGACTTCCTCGTCGGGTCGCCGGCCGTCCGCACCTCGGCCTGGGCGATCAGCTTGCTCGGGGAGTAGATCTTCCCCGCAGCGAGCGCGCGGATCGCCTCTTCCGCCATCCGCGTCACCACCCGGTAGCTCTCGCTGCGCGCCAGCCCCTGGGTGCGCTTGCGCATCTCGGTGAGCAGCAGCGGCGGCCCGATGCGGACCTTGAGGTCTTTGCTCTTCGGCCACATCCCGCCCTTGGGCAGGGCCTCGAAGGTCCCGCCGAGGTACATCGGGAGGATGTCGACCTCGAACGAAAGCGCGAGGTAGCCGAGCGTGGGGAAGAAGTCCTGAATCTCTCCGGTGGGCGAGCGGGTGCCCTCGGGGAAGATGAGGAGGTTGAAGCCCTGGGTCAGCACCTCGCCCGCGGCGCGCAGCGATTCCCGCAGCGAGCCCTGGCGCTCCATCGGGATCAGGTTGGTGAAGTTCTCGAAGTAGGCGCGCTTGAGCGGGGTGTTGAAGAAGTAGTCGCGCGCGGCGAGCGCGGTCAGCCGTTCGCCCTGCTCGCCGAGCGTCACCTTCACCAGTCCCATGTCGAGGTGGCTCGCGTGGTTGGCGATGACGAGGAAGTTCCGGTTCTGGGGGATGAACGACTTGCCGGTGGTCTCGACGTCGAAGATCTGCCCGTAGAGCGCGCGCTGCCCCGCCGAGAGCAGCGCCTTGCCCAACTTCGCCAGCGGCTCGGGCATCGCGATCTCGAGATCCTTGGGCTTCTCGGCGGAGATCTCCCTCGCCCGCGTCTCACCCGCGGGCCGCTTGCCCGAGGCCATCACCGCACGGCGCAGGTCCTCGACGGTGTTGATCTTGGTCAGATCGCCGACCGCGCTGATCGCCACCCCGGCCTGCTCCAGCGCCACCGACAGCTCGGTCAACATCAGTGAGTCGAACCCGAGGTCGGCCGCGAGCTTCGCGTCGGGGCGGATGTCCGCCGCCGGCTTCTGCAGCACCTCGGCGAGGATCGGGATCAACCAGTCGGTGCTGTTGGCCGAATCCTTCGCCGCGGCGCGGGCCTTCTCTCCGCTGTGGGCCGCGCGCTCGAGCCGCTTGAGCTCCTCGACCACCTGCTTGCGCTTGACCTTCCGGGTCGACGTCTTCGGCAGGTCGGCGTCCCACAGCCGCAGCAGCTTCACCCGCCGGTAGAAAGGCATCTCCGCCGAGACGAGGCGGAAGTGCGCCTCGAGCTCCTTTTTGACCTCTTCGCGGGGCCGGTCTTTGTATTCCGGCACGCAGAGGCAGGCGACCTTCTCGCCGCCGGCGTCGTCGGGCAGCCCGACGATCGACAGCTCCTTGACCGACGCGTGGCGGCCGTACAGCTCCTCGAGCTCGTCGGGGTAAACGTTCTTCCCGTTGGCGTCGATGATCACGTCTTTCTGACGGCCCGACAGGTACAGGCGCCCCTCGGCGTCGATCCGCCCCAGGTCGCCGGTGTGCAGCCAGCCGTCCCTGAGCACCGCCTCGGTCGCCTCGCGGTCCTCGAAGTAGCCGGCCATCACGTTCGGGCCGCGGGCGATCACCTCGCCGATGCCTTCGGTGTCGGGCTGGTGAATCTTCAGCTCCACTCCCGGCAGCGGCCGGCCGACGGTGCCGGGCAGCCGCTTGTTCTGGTTCTCGGTGACGGAGAGCACCGGCGCCGACTCGGTGAGGCCGTAGCCTTCGGTGAGGCTGAAGCCGAGCGCGTGAAACGCCTTGTGCACGTCGTCGGGCAGCGCCGAGCCGCCGGAGACGAGGTACTTGATCTTGCCGCCGAACTTCCGGTGCACCGGCCAGAACAGCAGCTTGCCGAGGTTCAGGCTCGACCGGTTGCGCAGCTCGCCGTTGATCGCCATCAGGCCCTTGAGCGCCTCTTCGAC
>JAYVRT010000785.1:0-14679 GCA_043776025.1 Archangiaceae bacterium
CCCTTGTCGATCGCTTCCTTGTGCGCCTTCACGAACTCGATCGGCTTCTGGAGGATTTTGGGGATCATTTGTGAGGCCTCGAAGGGGGGAGAACTTGGAACCTGGCAGATTATCGGATCGACGCTCTACTTTGATTCCGGAGTTTTTTCATCACCTTGGCCCACAGTCTCAACTGCTGAGAAAACAGCCCTTTGGAGCCCCCGTTGGCCGTGGGCCACGTGGCGTTGGGCCTGAAATCCCAGGTAGACGACCACGAGAATATTCAGGATCAATAACGCGACGCGCAACAGCCGGAAGTGGATGAAAAGCTCGTAGATTTCCCACGGGACCAGCGCGGAGCTGGCGGCGACGACGAGCCAGATCGCCCACCGCTGGGCGCGGTGGAGCAGCCATGCTTCGACCACGCCGACCGCGCCGTCGAGTCCGATCGCGAGGCTGGTGAGCGCGAGGTGATCCGGCGTCGCCAGCTTCAGCAACAGCTCCGCGGTGTCGATCGCCAGCCGGTGGGTGACGTACTCCCGCAGCGACTGGGCGAGCCCGTGGAGCTGCTGCGCCTCGCCACGCCACAGCGCGATCGACAGCCCGAGCGCGAAGAGGAGGAAGACGCAGCCGCGGATCGCCTTGTAGGCGATGATCAACCGCATCGTCCTCGGCTCGGCGTGGCTCGCCATCGAGGGCCGACTCTACGGGGCTTTCAGCGTCGCGAAGCAGGCCCCGATGCAAGCGGTGCAGCAGGGGGGTTGCGCCGGTGAGGCCGGATGGCGGATGACTCCGCGCATCCGATGCGTCTGCGGTTCTTCATGCTGTTTATCGTCGCCGGCTGCAACCGGACCGCGCCGCCCTCGCCGCCCGAGCCGGTCACGCCAGCGTGCTCGCGCCCCGCTCCGCCGGCGCCCCTGCGGCGGCTGACGCGCGCGGAGTACGACGCGACGGTGCGGGACCTCCTCGGCGACGCCTCGCACCCTTCGGCGGCGTTTCCCCCCGACGAAGAGTCGCAGGGCTTCGACAACTTCGCCCGGACCCAAAGCGTCTCGCCGCTGCTGGCCGAGGACTATGGGGCCGCCGCCGAGGCGCTCGCAGCCACGGCGTACCCGAGCGCCGCGTTCGACTGCGACGCGCCCGACGAGACGTGCCTGCCGAAGCTGTTCACCACCCTCGGGCGGCGCGCCTTTCGCCGGCCGCTGACCGCCGACGAGCGCGAACGGCTGGGCGCCGTCTTCGCCGCGGTGCGGGCGCAGGACGACTTCCCCACGGCGCTGCGCTCGGTGATCGCGGTGATGCTCCAGTCGCCGCAGTTTCTCTACCGCTTCGAGAGCGCGCCGCTGACCGACTACGAGCTCGCCTCGCGCCTCTCGTACTTTCTGTGGGGCTCGATGCCCGACGACGCGCTGCTCGACGCGGCCGCCACCGGGCCACTGGACGTCGGCGCCCAGGCGCGGCGGATGTTGGCCGACCCGCGCGCGAGAGAAGTGGTCCGGCGGTTTCACCTTCAGTTGCTCGGCGTCACCCACCTCACCGACAAGGCGAAGGACCCGGCGCAGTTCCCCGACTTCGCCACGCTCGCGCCGCAGATGTTGGAAGAGACCGCGCGCTTCACCGAGTGGACGGTGTTCGACGGCGACGGCGACGCCCGGCGGCTCTTCAACGCCCGCACCACCTTCGTCAACGCGCCGCTGGCAGGGCTCTATGCCCTGAGCGGCGTCGACGGCGCCGCCTTCGTCAAGGTGGACACCGACCTCACCGCGCGCATCGGAGTGCTGACCCACGGCTCGGTGCTCTCCACCTGGGCGAAGGCGGATCAGACCTCGCCGGTGTTGCGCGGAAAGTTGGTGCGGGAGCGCTTCCTCTGCCAGACACCGCGGCCGCCGCCGGGGAACGTGGTGGCGATGCTCGGCTCACCGGCCACGGGGACGACGCGCGATCGCTTCGCCGCCCACGTCACCTCTCCCGACTGCCGGGGCTGCCACCAATTGCTCGACCCGATCGGCTTCGGGCTGGAGAAGTACGGTCCGATCGGCGCGTACCGGACGATCGAGAACCTGCAGAAGGTCGACGCCACCGGCGAGGTGATCGCCGGCGGAGATCTCGACGGCGCCTTCGACGGAGCGATCGCCCTGTCCGACAAGCTCGCCGCCAGCCGCGACGTCAAGCGGTGCCTCGCGCTGCAGTGGTTCCGCTTCGCCTTCGGCCGCGCCGAGACCGCGGACGACGCCTGCAGCATCGAGAACGCGCAGACCGCCTTCGAGCAGAGCGGCTGGAACAGCCGGGAGTTGCTCATCGCCCTGACCCAGACCGACGCGTTCCGCCGGAGGGCGCGATGAGGCTCTCCCGCCGCACCCTTGTCCGCTCGGCCGCCGGCGCGGCGATCGCCCTGCCCTGGCTGGAGGCGTTCGGCCAGACCACCGCGGTGAAGCGGCTGGTGCTCTTCTTCTCCGCCAACGGCACCGTCTATTCGCGCTGGGAGCCGGCGCAGACCGCGGCGGGCCTGCGGCTGTCGCCGATCCTCGCGCCGCTCGAGCCGCACAAGGCGAAGCTGCTGGTGCTGGGCAACGTCGACGTGAAGAGCGCGCAGTACGGCGTCGGCGACGGGCACGGCAAGGGCATCGGCCACCTGTGGACCGGCACCGAGCTGTGGGGCGACCCGTCGGGCGCGAACGTGTGGTGGGCGGGTGGTCCCTCGGTGGACCAGGTGGCGGCGGATGCCATCGGCCGTTCGACTCCGCTGCGCTCGCTCGAGCTGGGGATCCAGGTCCAGGCGGCGAAGGTGTGGGATCGCATGAGCTACCGCGGCCCGGCGCAGCCGCTGCCTCCCGAGCTCGACCCACGCGCCGCGTTCGAGCGCCTCTTCGGCTCGTTCGGAGGAGACCCGCTCGCGGCGCAGAAGCGGCGCGCCCGGAAGAAGTCGGTGCTCGACGGAGTGCGGGCCGAGCTGGTGGCGCTGCAGCCGAGCGTCAGCGGCGACGACCGGCTGCGGCTGGACGCCCACCTCACCTCGGTGCGGGAGCTCGAGCAGCGGCTCGACTCCGCCTCCGTGCCCGCCAGCTCCTGCGTCCTGCCGCCGAAGCCCGACCCGCTGGTGCTCACCGACCCGACGGTGTTCGAGCAGCTGGGCCGCTCGCAGATGGACGTGCTGGCGATGGCGCTGGCGTGCGACCTCACCCGGGTGGCGAGCCTGCAGTACTCGTCGTCGACCAGCGGGGTCGTCTTCCGCTGGCTCGGCATCAGCGTCGATCACCACGAGCTGTCACACCGCGCCGACGCGGACCTGCCGGCGCAGGCCCAGCTCGAGGCGATCCACCGGTGGTACGCCGCGCAGTTCGCCTACCTGCTCGCGCGGCTCGACGCCTTGCCCGAGGGCGCGGGGACGGTGCTCGACCACAGCCTCGTCGTCTGGGGCAACGAGCTCGGCAAGGGCAACAACCACTCGCACACCGAGGTTCCGTTCGTTCTCGCCGGCGGCAGCGGTGGCGTGTTGAACACCGGCCGCTTCATCGACACCGCCCATGCGGCGCACAACGACCTGCTCGTCTCCTGCCTCAACGCGGTCGGAGTTCCGGCGACGAACTTCGGAAATCCCGCGCACTGCACTGGGCCGCTGCCCGGGCTGACCTGACGCAACCTTCCGCCGGCGGCTGCCGAGAATGGGTCGTGGGCTTCGCTTCCAACCTCGTCGTCACTTTCTCGGCCGTCTCGGCGCTGCTGCCGCGTCCCCGCCGGGCCGAGGCCCCCGTCGCCGTCGCTTCGCCGTCCGTCCCCTGCGCTCGCCCCTCTTCCTGCGAGCCCAGGAGACGTCGATGCGAAGCACCACTCTGATTCTTGCCGTTCTGTTCGCCGGCACCGCGCAGGCCCAATTCGCCAACCGCAGCTTCGGTGGCGGGGTCAGCTTCGTGAAGTTCATCGGCGGAGACGCCGCCACCGGGGTCAACTTCGCGGTGCCGTTGACGCTCGAGGGCTCGCTCTACATCGAGAACGGCTTCGACCTCTACGCCCAGGTCCCGCTGATGATCGTCGACGTCGCCTCGGGCGCCGATCGGCCTGGCCACGGCGCCGGCCAGGTCTTCGGCACCGGAGCGCATCTGGGGGCGCGCTACCTCTTCCTTCAGGAATCGATTCGCCCCTTCGTCGGGCTCGAGCTGGCGTCCTTCGTGCTGATCACCGCTCCCGACCCGAAGGTGTTCTTCGGCCCCGGCGCCTCGGCGGGCCTCGACTGGTTCGTCTCGGACACGATCTCAGTCGGCGCCCGTGGGTTCTTCGACCTCTTCTTCGAGCTCAACCTGCCCGTGCGCCCGACCTTCGGTGGAGGCCTGAACTTCGCCGCGTATTTCTAGGTGGCCTTCAAAACCCCGCGGGCTGAAGGCCGTTCTGGTCGCTCCACATCGGCACGCCCTCGAAGGACACCAGGGTGGAGCAGTACGCCTTGCAGGGCGCGAGGAGCGTGGGAGCGCCGCCATCCAGCGGAACGCTCTCGATGTGCGGCTGCCCGTTCTTGTCTGTCACCCCGAACAGCCGGGGGCCGCTGGGGTCGAAGTCGAAGACGATCCCAGCTCCGACGAAGTCGCCCCGGATGAGCGTCGCCGACTCGGAGCCTTCCTTCGGGGTGACTTCGATCTGACTCGTAAAGCCTTCGCGACCCGTCGTGCTCCATAGGTACAGCAGCCCGCTGGCCCTGGTGAGCCCAGGTTTTTGCGAGCCCGGCAGCCACGCGTCGTGGTCCGTCGACAGATAGAGCACCGGAGTGATCACGTCGGTCCGGGTCAGCGGTCGGCGAAGTTGAGCATCGCCCCCGTTCTTCGGGGCCTGCCAGAGCGTGTCGTCGCCATGATCGTCCATCTCGATCCAATAGAAGGTGTCGGCGTCGACGGTCAGCTGAAGAATCTGGTGCAACCGCTCAAAGGCGAGGAAGGAAGGACTCCCGTCGCGCGGGAAGGCGCGGACCTGATGCATCAGCCGGCCCGCGGAGTTCCGGCTGCTCTCGGGCGCGGTGCTCGGGAAGTACACGTTTTGCTCATCGAGCACCGGCCGCCTCGGCAGCCCGTTGTGTCGATAGAGGATCGCCGGATTTTCGGCGCCGCGAGGCCAGAGGAACAGCCGACTGTCGTCGCAGAAGTACAGCCCTTCCCTCGCGAGGAGCAGCCCCCACTGCGGATCCGACTCGGCCTGAACGACCCGAGGCGGCTGGCCGCGCGCCTGCCAGTACACCGTGGAGAACTCTGCGCCGCTGACCCAGGCGCGCTCCGTCGCCGTGACGGCGAGCTCGGTGACGTAGGTCTGCCCGGCCGGTGCTCCCTGGTCGCCCGGGCCGCATGCGCCCAACAGTGCCAGGACAGCCACAGCAGACACACCAGAGCAGACTGACCGGAACATGCGTGCCCGCGAGAGCAACCGATGTGCCCCGACCAACCCTCGGTAATCGCGAGGGTGAGGAGGCCGCCGCGCGGGAATCCGCGCAGCTTCGTCAGTGCGCGGCGGGCTTGGTCGACCCCACCCGTGGGTGGTGGACATCGAAGGCCGGCTTGCGATTCGGATCGCAGTTGGGCGTGAAGCCATCGGCGTTGAACATGTAGCTGACGTTTCCGTAGAGCCCTTCGGGGTTCACCGGCTGCACCGTCAGTTGGTGAACCCCCGCGCGGGCGGGCGAGCAGTACGACAGCAGGTAGTAGCGCTTGGAGAAGCCCTCGATCTTCGCCGCGACCTTGTCGAACGCCTCGCCGACCTCGGTGGGGCTCTTCGACAGCGAGGAGCCGCTCTTGGCGATCGCGGTGAGCTCGGCCTCGTCGATCTCCGCGCCGACGCCGATGACGAAGACGTCGAAGTTGACGTCGCGCTCGGCCTTGGCCAACTCCTCGCGGCTGCTCCGGTGGGCGTGGTCGGTGCCGTCGGTGAAGACGACCAGGGTGCCGAAGCGCAGCGGGGTCGGGCTCTTCTCGAGGTGCTTCTCGAGCACGTCGAAGCCCTTGATCATCGCCCCGTTGAGGTTGGTCGAAGGGTCGGTGCTGGTGAAGCCGGCGAGGTTGACCGTGCCCGCGCCCGGCGCGAAGGCCCGCAGCGGGACGATGTCGGCGCGGCCGTCGAACGCGTAGACCGCGGTCTCCTGGGACTGCGACACGCGGGAGGTGAACTTGTTGACCGCCTCTTGCAGCGCCGGCACCGAGCCGGACTTCGTCACCGAGCCCGACATGTCCACCAGCAGCAGCAGGTAGTGGCGCGCCGCGACCTCGGGGTTGAGGATCGTCTGCTTCGACTCGAACGGGGAGACGAGCTTCGCGTCCTCGTAGATGCGGAACTGCTCGGCGGTGAGGCCCGGCACCGGCTCTCCGGCGTTGGTGTCGACGGTGAAGTACACCGCGACGTTCGAGGGCTTCTGGACGCTCGCCTCGATCAACTGCGGGTTAAGACCGGCGCAGCCGACAGTGAACAGCAGCAGGCAGGCGAGCGTTCGCATCCGGCGATGTAAAGCACGGACCCGGGGGTCAGGTGAACGGATCGTCGCGGGCCGGGAAGGTGATCGACTCGGGCAGGTCGTAGTGCCACCACTCCATCGGGTTGCGGTTGAAGCCGCCGGCCTCCATCACCTCGCGCAGCAGCGCCCGGTGCTCGAGCGACGCCGGGGTGCCGCCGGTGTACCAGTGGTGCGCGGCCTGGGTGAAGCTGTCGTAGCCGGTGGGCATCTCGACCTCTTTGCCGTCGGGGGCGACCAGGGTCAGGTCCACCGCCGCGCCGCGGTTGTGGTGGCTGCCGCCCTTGTTCGGGTCGGCGACGTAGCCGCGCCTGGGGAACGCCTTCCACATCTGAAACTGCACCGACAGCGGCCGGTAGCAGTCCCAGACCTTGAGCCGGTAGTGCTTCTTCTCGAGCGCCTTCGCCACCGCCGCGAGCCGCTGCGCCGCGGAGTCGAGCAGCAGGCACCTGGCCTCGGCGGGGTAGACGCGCTGCTTGAGGAAGTTGTCGTCGGAGGCGTACCGCAGGTCCACCACGAGGTTGGGGATGAGCTTCGCGGCGTCGACCAGCGGCTCCTTGTCCGGAG
The DNA here is from genome assembly GCA_043776025.1 of Archangiaceae bacterium. Taxonomy (GTDB): domain Bacteria; phylum Myxococcota; class Myxococcia; order Myxococcales; family Myxococcaceae; genus JAYVRT01. The sequence goes on from JAYVRT010000785.1 coordinate 7,025, forward strand.
CGGCCGCGACCATCAGCGCGAAGAGGAGGGGCGTCACCGAAGCTTCAACCCACGTAGCGGGTAGGATCTTTCACGCCCGCCTCGGCAAAGCCCTTTCGCCGCAGGATGCAGCTGTCGCACCGCCCGCAGGCGAGGTCTCCCACCGGGTCGTAACAGGAGTGGGTCAGCGAATAGTCCACGCCTGACGCAGCGCCGGCCCGGATGATGTCGGCTTTGGTCATCCCCGACAGTGGAGCATGAATCTTGAAGCGCGCACCTTTGACGCCGGCGCTGGTGGCGAGCTGGGCGAGTGACTCGAAGGCCTGGATGAACTCCGGCCGGCAGTCGGGGTAGCCGCTGTAGTCGACGGCGTTGACGCCGATGAAGATGTCGGTGGCGCCGATGACCTCGGCCAGCCCGAGCGCCAGGGCGAGGAAGACGGTGTTGCGGGCGGGGACGTAGGTCGGCGGAATGTCCGACGACATCGCCTTCTCTTCCCGGTCCTTGGGCACCTCGATGTCCGCGGTGAGCGCGCTGCCGCCGATGTCCCGAAGCGACAAGCTCACCACCCGAAAGTCGGTGACGCCCATCGCGGTGGCGACCTTGCGTGCCTTCTGAAGTTCCACCGAGTGGCGCTGCCCGTAGGAGATCGCGAGGCACACCGGGGCGAAGCCCGCCTGCTTCGCGAGCGCGAGGCAGGTCGTCGAGTCGAGCCCGCCCGAGAGCAGCACCACCGCCGGCTTCACTGGCGCGCTCCGGTGAGGACGTAGTCCAGCTGGCACGAGGGCGAGTTGCAGTCGGGATCGCAGCTGCCGGTGCCGACGATGTGCTCCTGGAGGATGCCGCAGGCGCGGACCGCGTCGAAGCCGGTGGAGGTGCTGCCGGGGAGCGACACCCCCGCATCAGGGCCGGGGATCCCGCCGTCGAGGGGGTTGGGGGGGCACTTGTCGCCCAGCGCGGCGCTCTGCGACTTCGACAGCAGCGCGACGGTCAGCGACTCGTACAGCCGCATCTGACAACCGCCGCAGGTGCCGCCGTCGGCGAGAGAGAAGGTCCGTGGCGCGGAGTGGGTGGAGGTGACGATCTGCCCGTCGAAGCCGGCGTCGCGGGGGACGTCGTTGAGGGTGAGGAAAACGCCGCCGCCGTCGCGGAAGCGGGAGAACGAGCCGGTGAAATCGATCGGCGACGAGGACACGTCGCGCAGCACGCAGGCGGGGTCGGTGGGGATCCACTCCGCGTGGAAGGCGTAGCTGCCCATCGCCTCGTCTCCCGGCGGCCTGACCGTGCCCGGGCAGGCGGACACCCCCAACGCGAGCAACAGCCACCGTCTCATTGCCGCTGTCCAATCAGCCGGTAGTTGAGGACGCAGCCGTTGCAAGCCGAGTTGCAGAACCCGGTCCCGGTGCCGTCGATGGTGACTTGCAGCTCGCCGCAGACGCGAACCGCGTCGAAGCCGGCGTCGGTGCTGGCCGGCAGCTTGATGCCCGCGTCGTCGTCCGCTCCGGGGACGCCGCCATCGAGCGGGTTGGGCGGGCACATCTCTCCCACCGCCTTGCTCTGCGACCTGGAGAGGACCGCGAAGCGGAAGTTGAGCGTCTCGGTTTCGCGGCAAGGAGCGCAGTAGTCCCCGCCGTCGGCATCGGCCACCTTGAACAGGGCGGCGGCGCTCGAGGTGATGAACTGGCCATCGAAGCCGGCGTCCCACACCCGGGTGCTGTGAAAGAAGAAGACCTGCCCGCCGTCGCGGTTGCGCGAGAGGCTCGCGGGAAAGTCGAGCGTCTGCTGGATGTCGGGCAGCGAGCAAGACTTCGAGGTCCCCTCGGCGTGCAGCGAGAAGGTGCCCATCACCTCGTCACCGGGGAGGTTGATCGCCACGCCGCAGCTGTCGCAGCCGGTGAGCCAGAGACACAAGGAGAGCAGCGCGAGGTGTTTCATCGGCGCGGACCATACACGAGGCGTTTCGCGCGCTTGTACCGGGCGGCGATTATTACCGCACAGTTTCCGCGGGGCGCTCCGTCTACCCGGGCATGAAAAAGCCACTCCTCGCCGCGGTGCTGAACTTCTTCTTCATGGGTCCGGGGTACATCTACAACGGCAAGCGGGTGCTGCTCGGCATCGGGTGGACGGTGACCGCGCTGCTGCTGACGGCGGTCGAACAGGCGCCGATCTATGCCGACGGGAAGAACCTCCAGCTGACCAGCCCCACCGCCTTCGGCTTGATGTTCGTCGCGGTCTTCCTCGGCAATATCTGCTTCGCCGTCGACGGCTTCCGCGAGGCGAAGGCGCTCAACGCCACGAAGTAGCCGGGCTACGGTGGGTGGATGTTCCGACTGCTGGCGCTGGTCCTCGCGGCGACGACCGACGGTGGGACGCCCGATGGCGGAACGGGCGAGGCCCAGCCGGCCCACGACCACAGCGGAATCATCGCTTACGGCGTCTCGCGCGCGCCCGAGAGCTGGGGACCTTCCCACCCGAGGAGGGCCCGGCCGGTCGAGGGCGTGCTCGACGTCACTTCCGCCGCCTTGACGATCCAGGGGACCCTTCCCCCCGATGGCGTCCGGCGGGTCGTCGCGGGGTACCCGGTGGCGATCAGCGAGTGCGCCGGAGCCCACCTGGAGCGGACGTTCACCCTCGAGATCGAGGTCAGCCCCACGGGAGCGATCGTCCGCGCCGCCGCGCACGCGACCCCCGTCGACCGGGGCTTCGAGCAGTGCCTCGAGAAGCTGATGAAGCGGTGGACGTTCGCGGAGTCGGGGCGCTCGAAGCTTCACTTTCCGCTGACGCTGCGGCCCGGGGGCTGAACGCACGCAGATGCCGCTTGCCGCGACTGTCCGCGGTGGGCATCTTGGCCCGATGACCGCCGCTCCGGCCGCCTCGGTGCTCAGCTGCACCGGCTTGAAGAAGAGCTTCGGCGACGTCGCCGCCGTCGCGGGCGTGGACCTCGAGCTGCAGCGCGGAGACTGCCTCGGCCTGCTCGGCCCCAACGGTGCGGGCAAGACGACGACCATCGAGATCCTCGAGGGCCTGACGCCGTTCGAGACGGGCGAGGTGCGAATCCTCGGGCTCCCTCCCGGCGACGTCGCGGTCCGGGCGCGGATCGGCATCGCGCTGCAGGAGACGCAGCTGCCGGACAAGCTGACGGTGCTGGAGTGCGTGCGGCTGTTCCGCTCGTTCTACGAAAAGGGGCGCGGCGTCGACGACGTGCTCAAGCACCTCGAGCTCGACGAGAAGCGGAACGCGCGGGTGGCGAAGCTCTCGGGTGGGCAGCGGCAGCGGCTCGCGCTCGCTTGCGCGCTCGTCGGCGATCCCGACCTGCTCTTCCTCGACGAGCCGACCACCGGCCTCGACCCACAGGCCCGCCACAAGGTCTGGGAGATCGTCCTCGCCTTCAAGGCGCAGGGCGGAACGGTGCTGCTGACGACGCATTACATGGAAGAGGCGGCGCGGCTGTGTAACCGGATCGCGATCCTCGACCACGGCCGGGTGATTGCGCGGGGGACTCCCGAGGAGCTGATCGCCTCGCTCGGCGCGCCGCAGATCGTCGAGGTGCTCACGGTGCCGCCGCTGGCCGACGCCGCGCTCAAACGGATTCCCGGCGTGGTCCGCACTGCCCTCAAGGCCGAGGCCCACGTCCTCTCCGTCGCCGACGCGACGGTGACCCTGCCGGTGGTGCTCGAGCTCGCGCGCAGCAGCGGCGCGGGGGTGAAGCACGTCGTCACCCGCGACGCGACGCTCGAAGACGTCTTCGTCCACCTCACGGGCTCGGATCTGCGCGATGGCTGACCGCCCCCCTGCCCTCTTCGAGCTGACCCGGATGCGGGTGCTCGACTTCGTCCGGGACCCCGGCGCGCTCTTCTGGGTCTTCGGCTTTCCCATCCTCCTCGCCTTCGTCCTCGGCCTCGCGTTTCGCAACCGGCCGCCCGACCCGATTCACGTAGTGGTGGTGGAGAGCCCCGAGCTGTTGGCGACGCTGGCCCGGGACAAGACCTTCGCCGTCGAAGAAGCCCCCGCGGAGGAGGCCCGCTGGAAGCTGCGCCGGGCGCAGGTGGACCTGATGGTGCAGGTCCGCGCCGACAACACCGTCGACTACCGGTTCGACGAGACCCGGCCCGAGGCGCGCGTCGCCCGGCTGGCGGTGGAGCGCGCCCTCGAGCGTTCGCGCGGACGCGTCGACCTCACCAGCGCCCGCGACGAGAACGTCACCGAGGCCGGCTCGCGCTACATCGACTTCCTCGTGCCCGGGTTGATTGGGATGAACCTGATGGGCAGCTCGATGTGGGGCGTCGGCTACGGGGTGGTCGAGTTTCGCAAACGCAAGCTGCTCAAGCGGCTGGCGGCGACTCCGATGCGGCGCGGGGACTACCTGCTGTCGATCCTCCTCTCCCGGCTGATGTTTCTGCTCTTCGAGACCGCAGCGCTCGTCGCCGTCGGCTGGGGCGCGTTTGGGGTCGCGGTCCAGGGAAACCTGGTCGCCGTCTTCGCGCTGTCGATCGTCGGAGGCCTCGCCTTCACCGGCGTGGCGCTGTTGATCGCCGCCCGGCCCCAGAGCACCGAGGTCGCCGGCGGCTTGATGAACTTCGTGATGTTGCCGATGTACCTGCTGTCGGGCGCGTTCTTCTCCTCGAAGCACTTCCCCCAAGCGCTCCAGCCGTTCATCCAGGCGCTGCCGCTGACCGCGCTCAACAACAGCCTCCGCGCGGTGATCAACGAGGGCGCGCTGCTGTCGTCTCAACTCAGCGCGGTGGCGATCATGGCCGCCTGGGGCGTGGGGTCCTTCCTCCTCGCGTTGCGAATCTTCCGCTGGCAGTGAGGGGTACGTCTAACGTCAGGGTGCGCGCCATGATCGCTGTCAGCGGAGCAACGGGGAACATCGGAAGCGAAGTGGTGCGACTGCTGCTCGAGACCACCGAGAAGGTGCGCGTGCTCGTGCGCGACCCGGCGAAGGTCGGAGCGCTCGCAGCAAAGGTCGAGGTGGTGAAGGCCGACCTGATGCAGCCCCAGACGCTGCCCGCCGCGTTCAAGGGTGCGGACAAGGCGTTCATTCTGATCGCGTCGACCAAAGACATCCCCGCCGTCGCGGGGCCGATCTTCCAGGCCGCGGAGAAGGCGGGCGTGAAGCACGTCGTCTTCATCTCGAGCGGAACCATCGAGTACACGACCCCCGTCGCGCTCGGGAACTGGCACCTCAAAGGTGAGCGCCTGCTCAAAGCGACGTCGATGAAGTGGACGATGCTCCGGCCCGGCAACTTCGCGTCCAACAGCCTGCGCTGGGCGGGGATGGTCAAGGGCGGCACGATCTTCCAGTCGTCCATTCAGCACCCGAGCGCCGTCGTCGACCCGCGCGACATCGCCGCGGTCGCAGCGAAGGCGCTCTCGTCGCCGGGCCACGAAGGAAAGACGTACGTCGTCACCGGGCCGGTGGCGATCACTGCGGCGCAGCAGGTCGAGACTCTCTCGAAGGTGCTCGGCAAGCCGCTGCGCCTGCAGGAGGTGCCCGAGGCCGGAGCGCTCGCGGGGATGACGAAGAGCGGAATGCCCGAGGCGCTCGCGGTCGCCATCCTCGAGCTCACCCGGCCCGGCGCGGGGATAAAGCAGCAGATCAGCACGCACGTCGCCGAGGTCACTGGCCGGCCCGCGCGGACGTATGAAGCGTGGGCGCGCGACCATGCCCGCCTCTTTGCGTGACGCGCTGGGGACCAACGAGACGCGGGCAGTCGGGCCCACCCCACCGCTCTAGCTAGTCCCGGTCTTCAGAAGGACGGCCGCGGTGTCGGCCGAGCAGGCGCTTCGAGCGCAGCGTGCGCAACAGCTCGGGCAGCGCGTCCACCACCTCGGGGAAGTAGAGCGCGGCCTGCTCGAGGGAGAACGGGGTGCGTTGTCGGGCGATCCACTCCAGCACCGGATGAAGCGCGGGCTCGGTGTCGAGCGAGAACTCGCCGGCGCCCAGCGAGGCGGTCACTCGCGCCTCGTCGATGCGCAGGAACGCGCGGGGAACCAGCAGCCAGGTGGTCTGTGGGTCGAGCGCGTCGTGGACCTCGGAAGGCTCGAGGCCGGCGACTTGGTCGCCCAGCTGTTCCAGCAGGTGTCCGACTTCGCTCTGTAAGCCGGTCGCCAACGCTCTCCAGGCCGGATCCTTGAGCAGCCGCGTTCGCAGCGCCGCGAGCAGCTGATCCGCCCGGGTCGGCTGACCGAAGGTGAAGTTGAGCGCGAGCGTGTCTTCTTCGGCCTCGGTCTGGTGCCAGTACCCGCGCGGCACGAAGAGCACCGAGCCCGGGACGAGGTCGAACGTCTCGGCGTCCGCGGGCATCAGCGTCGGCAGCGGGCCCTCGACGTAGCCCTCGAGCTCGTCGGACAACTCGTCTTCGTTCATCGCCCAGCGGTCGGTGGGGTCGGCGACGTGGCGGTTGGGAGCGATCCGCCAGCGCTTGCACCCCCTCACCTGAATCACGAAGTTCGCGTTCGCGTCGAAGTGGGGGCTGTTGCCCGAGCCGGCGGGCGACGCGTAGACAATCGCCCGCGGGTTGCACTTGAGCGGCAGGCCGAGCTCGCGGCGCAGCGACTCGAGCCACTGCTGTACCGGAGGGAGAAAGCGCTCGACCTGGTTGAAGATCAACGCCAATCCCTCGCGGTGCGACTGCGACGCCCGGGCGGCGTCGACCTCGACGGAGCTGTGCTCGTCGCGCTTGTCCGGCAGGGCGACGCGGATCCGATCCGCGTGGGTCGCCAGCAGCAGGTTGAGGTCGAAGAGCGGGGGGAGGCTCGCCAGCTGTCCCAGCCTCGACAGCGGCCCGTGGGCGACCCGGTGGCGGCTGGGCCAGCACCGCGCGAGAAACGCGTCGGTCGCGAACATGAGCTCCAGGCAGCTGACGTGGTTCATCTCCGGGCGCGTGTGCATCGGGGCCGAACCTACCCCCGCAGGAGCAGCGCGCCGTACGCGAGGGCGATCAAGGACAGCGCGGCAGTGATGAAGTAGAGGGGTGCTCGCTTCCAACGGCCCCCGTTCAGTTGGGTGACGTTGATCGCGAGCAGGATCGCGATCGTGGCGATGCGGGCAAGCGCCGCGGCCTCGAAGAGCCGGGGATCGCGCGCGAACCACCCCACTGCCCCCGCCAGCAGCCCATTCCCGATGAACTGCGAGGCGAGCAGCCTCCGGGTGTCCTTGAAGGGTGGCAGAGCCTCGTCGCCGACAGGGGACGCCAAAGCCGGCTGGGGGCTCGGGGTGGCGAGGACCACCAGTCCGATCAAGACGAACAAGCCGCCGTCGGTGAGAAACAACCATTCCATCCGGGGAGCTTGTAACGGCCGCGCGCGCCGTGCCCAGCCCTTTGATGTGCCGAAGCGGCGATCACTTCGGGTACCGCAGCATCTTCCCCCGCGTGCCTCCCGCCCACACCGGGCCGGCTGGCCCGCCGCTGACGGTGAAGAGGTCCTCGCGGACGCCAGTGGGGAGCTCGTGCCAGGCCTTGCCGTCCCACCTCATTGCCAGCCCCTTCTCCCCCACGACGTACGCCTCGGTCGGGCTGCGCGCGAAGAGGTCATAGACCACCGCGCTCTCGTCGGGCAGCTGCGTCTGTACCCACTGCTTACCGTCGAAGTGGCGCGGCTTCTTCATCACCAGCCACAGGTCGTCGGGCGCCGAGCCGCGAATCTGCACGCCGCTGGGCTCCTCGAGCCGG
>JAYVRT010000786.1:0-14659 GCA_043776025.1 Archangiaceae bacterium
GCGGGCGCGGGCCGCGCTGCGAAAGAGGTCTTTGCGATGAGTGACATCGACAAGCGGCTGGCGGCGTTCCGGACCGCGACCGAGCAGGTGACGGCGCCCCCAGGCTTCAAGCAGCGGGTGCTGGCGAAGGTCCGCGCGGCGGCGGTGCTGCCGTTGGCGGCCGCCATCGGTTGGTACGGGGGAATCGGGATCAAGCTGCTCGCCGCGGCGGTGGCGATCGCCGGCGGGACGGCGGCGTACCAGCTGACGGCGGATGCTCCGACGCCGCCGCTGCTACCTCAAGCCCCGGTGGCCGGGGTGGCCCCGGCGGTGCCCCCGCGAGCCTGGCCCGGTGGGGCGTCTGCCTTGCCCATGGCTGAACCGGCCCTGCCGCGAGTCGTGCCCGCAATTGACTCCGGCCCGACGCCGCAGAGCGTCGTCGCAGCAACGCCGGCAGCCGACGCGGGGGTGTTCGACGCGGGACGTTGGCCCTCGACGACGACCCAAATCACCGGGTTCCCGGCGGCCGGCTGGGGCCGCTGCCGGCGCGGCACCGAGATCCACCTCCCCGCGAGGCCGTCTCCACCCTTCATCGACTTCCTCGCCCGCCACGTTCCGGAGCTGCGGCGCGACCTCGCCGCCGAGCCGATTCCGCCCGGCGGCGCGGTCTACTTCGGCGAACTCGACACCGGCGATTACAAGACCGACTTCAAAGCCGCGGCCGGCCGGCTGCGGGTCTACCCAGACGGCTGGTTCCTGGCCGCGACGACGCCCGACCACCCGGTGTTCGTCAACCTCGCTGGCTACGCCCCGGCGCTGATGGTCTTCGAAGGGCCTTCGGCGGGGCAGCAGCCGTTGTTCGTCGGGCGCGTCCCGCTGGCGAAGCTCGAGCCGAACAACAGCGCGTTCCTGCGCGCGACGATTCGTCTCGCAGGGCCGCCGGCGCAGGTCGAGGTGACGCTGCTGGCCGGCAGTTGCTCTCCCGACGACGACAAGCTCCCCCAGCTGCCGGTGAAGGTCGCGGTCACCCAGAGGAACAACGTGGTCGCGGTCGAGACCGAACTGGCGCTGGTCCCGCACTCGCTTCTCGTCACCGCTCGTGGCTACGCCCCCAGGCGCCTGGTCCTTCACCCCGACTCCGAGAAGATTCTCAGCCCACGAATCGACCTCGAGCGCGAGGTTCCCTTGAAGGCCGAGGCGGTGACAGGGAGGTTCGGGGAGCTGCAGGGGGGAGCCACCGTGACCACCGAGCTCCGAGCCTCGGTGACGTGGTCGCCCGCTGCGGACTGCCCGATCACCATTGGGCAGCAAGAGGGCCGCTACACCTTCAGCCCGCCGATCGGAGGGCGGATGCTCGGCAACGCGACGCTCGGCAGCTACCAGAGCGCGTTGAGCCTCGGGGGCGTGGAGCCCGTGACGAAGCTCGAGCTCGAGACCGTCTACCTGCTCAAATGCCCGGACGCCGACCGTTGGGTGTTGGTGCGCTTCTCGCGGTGAACGGCTGCGGCGCCGGCTTGTCACGACTCCCCGATCGACCTCGTCGTTCCCCCTCCGCAGCCGGTTTGCGCTACAGCGGGCCGGCGCTCCGATGCTCGTCGTCCACCCGCACTTTCACCGCCGCCACACCGGGGTCACCACCCACACCGCGGCGATCGTCCCCGCGCTCCTGGCGCACGCCGAGGTGAAGTGGACCGGGCGGCTGCTGCCCGAGGCGCTGGCACGGACCAAGCTCGGAGAGGTCTGGCGGCGGTCGCGCACCGAGCCGGTGATCTGGCACGCGCACCGGAACAACGAACTGCTGCTCGGCGTGGTGTTGCGCTGGTTCCACCCGCTGCTGAAGGTGGTGTTCACCCGCCATGGCAGCTACCCGCCGTCGGCCTTCACCCGAATGATCGCCGGCTGGGCGGACGCGATGATCACCCTCAACGCAGAGAACGCCGGGTGGATGAAGGCGTCTTCGACGGTAATCCCCCACGGCGTCGAACTTGCTCGGTTCCGGCCGCCTGCCTCGCGGGCCGACGCGTGGGCGGCCCTCAAGCTCGGCGGCGAGCACGGGGTCGGCGTCGTCGGCCGGATTCGACCGAACAAGGGCCAGCAGGACTTCGTCGAGGCGATCGCCCCGTTGCTCCCGGGCGCGCCGGGTTGGCGGGCAGTGTTGGTGGGCGCGGGGCAGCCGGCGTGGGTCCAGGCGCTGGTAGCGAAGACCGGCGGTGCGCTGCTCGCGCCGGGGGAGCAGGCCCAGATCGTCCCCTGGTACCAGGGCCTCACCGTGCTGGTGAACCCCTCGCACGGCGAGTCGTTTGGCCTGACGTTGATCGAAGGGATGGCCGCCGGTTGCTGTGTCATCTCCACCCGGCTGTTCCACACCCCGGGGCTGATCGAGCACGGCCGTACGGGGTTCCTCTACGAGCCGCGGGACATCAACGGACTTCGGACGATCCTCGAGTCGTTGTTGGCAGACCCGGCGCGGGCGCTCGCGGTCGGCGGCGCCGCGGCGGAAGAAGCGCGCGCGCGGTTCGGGATCGATCGCGAAGCCGCGGCGATCGCGGCGATCTATTCCCAGGTCACCTGGCCCCGCGGGCAATAAGATCTGCGCGTGGACGACCGCCGGGGCACGATCGAGCGCGCAATCGGCGTTCTCGAGGAATTCCCCCGGGTCCGGGCCGCGCCTCGAAAGCCATCCCTCGCCCGAACTTCCGGGAGCTGGTCATCCGGCTCGGCAAACGCGGTTACGTGGCGCTGTTCGAGATCGAAGGTGACGACGTCGTCACCGTACTCGCGGTTCGGGATCAGCGTGAGAGCGACTACCTTTGACGGGTTGCAATCACCGTTGCGATTGAAGAGGCGGCGAGCCATCTTCGGCCGGTCGCGCGCGGCGAGCACGCCATCCCTCACACCCTGATGCCCGACGCGTCACACATCGGCCGGTACCGGCTCGTTCGCCTCCTCGCCCGCGGCGGAATGGCCGAGATCTTCCTCGCCAAGCAGGAAGGTCCGCGCGGCTTCTCGAAGACGGTGGTCGTCAAGCGGGTGCTCCCCGAGCTCGCCGAGAACGAGAACTTCGTCCGGATGTTCCTCGACGAGGCGACGCTCGCCGCGCACCTGTCTCACCCGAACGTGGTGCAGATCACCGACTTCGGCGAGGTCGACGGCACCTACTTCCTCGCGATGGAGTTCCTACAGGGAGATGACCTAGGCACCCTGCTTCGTCGCCAGACGACCGCGCCCGGAGAGCTGCCTTTCACGGTCGCGGCGCTGATCGCCTCGGGGGTCGCCGAGGGTCTGCACTACGCCCACACGCTCAAGGGCGAAGAGGGCAACCCGCTGCGCATCGTTCACCGCGACGTCTCGCCCAACAACATCTTCGTCACCCACCAGGGCTCGGTGAAGGTGCTCGACTTCGGCATCGCCATGGCCGAGGGGAAGCTGTCCAAGACCCGCGCCGGCGTCGTCAAGGGGAAGGCGATGTACATGTCCCCGGAGCAGACGCGCGGCGCCGCGGTCGATGGGCGGAGCGATGTGTTCGCGCTCGGGGTGGTCCTCTACGAGATGGTCACCGGCGTCCGGCCCTTCGCGCGCGACGCGGGTGACTACGCGATTCTCACCGCGATCATCGAGGAAGAGCCTCGGCCCGCCGCCGAGGTGAACCCCGCGGTTCCCCTGGCGCTGTCGGAGATCATCCGCAGGGCGATGGCAAAATCGCTCGACGCCCGCTTTCAAAGCGCGCTCGAGCTGCGCAAAGAGCTCGACGCTTTCGTCGCCGGCTTCAACACCGCGCCAGCGGCGGGTCAGCTGCAGGACTTCATGGTCCAGGTGCTGGGCACCGACCGGATCGCCGCTGACGCAGCGGCGCAGGGCAGCGACACCGATCCTGGCGCGGCGGACACCGACCCTGAGGCGAAGCCGGATCCCGAGGTGGGGGTCGTCACCCGCATTCGGAGCCTCGACGGGCTCGTGCCGGCGCCCAGCCACGTCGAGACCCGCGTCGCGGAGTTGCCCGCACCCGAGGCGATCGCCTTTGCCGAGACCCGCCTGCTCGAGCGCCGGGCGGCGGGCGAGAAGCCGCGGTCGGCCGCGTCGAAGCTGGGCGACGCGACCTTCCTGATGGCGCCACCGCCGGAGATCGAGAGACCCCGCTCCGAAGCGCCGGCACCGAGCAGACCGAAGGTGGGCGACGAGACCATGCTCTCGGCTCCAGCCGGGGCCGGCGAAGAGACGGTGCGGGTCCCGGCCAAGCGCAAACAGAGCACGGGCGGCCCAGCCGACCCGCGGTCGCTCGGCATTCCGCTGGCGATCGCGGTCGCGGTGGTCGGACTTCTTGGAGCGCTCACCTGGTACGCGCTCAAGCCCACACCCCGGACGGCCGTGCCGGGGACCGACGTCGTCGAGGTGCTGCCGACACCGACCCGCGACGCCGGCCGCTGAGCTTGTGCGCGGGCGCCACAGGTGTGGGTGGCGAGCGCGTTGCACACTCACCAGGCCGTGCTCGGCCTCGTCCTCACCCTCAGCCTCGCCCAGTTCGCGGATCCGCCGCTGGTTCAGGCCGATTCCCCGTCCGCCACGCTGCTCGCCGAAGTGCGCGATCTCCGAGCGGAGAGCGCCGCGCTTCGCAGTGAGCTCGAGCTGAGCCGGGCCTCGTCCGAGCTGTCAGTGCAGATCGCCACCTTCGACACTTCGGGACCTGGGTCGGCGAAGGCCGCCCGGGTCATCGGCTACCTGCTTGTCATCCCCGCCTTCCTCTTCGCGGCGCCGGTCTTCTCGGGCCAGACCCCGGCGATGGTGGGCCTGGGCCTCTTCTCCGACTCGAACACGGTGGCGCGGGTCGGCCCGACGTTCAACCTCGCCGGAATCTTGCTGGTGGCGATCGCCGGGGTATCGCTGGCCTTCGGCATCACCTCGGGCATCGTCGGCTGGGCCGGGAAGACGATGGAACTCGACGCGCTCGTCGATCAGAAGGCCGTGCTCGACGCGCAGCTGGCGTCCCTGCGGGGCACGCGCGAGACCTTCGCGATGCGCCCCTGACGCGCCGCCAACTCGGCGGTCAGCGCGGCAGGCCGGCGAGGAAGGCGAGGTAACCCTCGGCGGAGCCGGACGGCGCCTCGAGGATCGGCAGGTGACCCAGGCCCGGCATCACCTCGAGCTTCGCGTGGGGCAACAGCTTGAGCAGCACCTCGCCGCAGGACACGTCGAGCACCCGGTCGTGATCGCCCCAGATGATCAGCGCGGGCGCCCCGATGCTCCCCGCCGAGGCGTTGATCGACTCCGAGCCGACCAGCTCCTTGAAGATTTGCTGGTGGAGCGCCTCGTCGGCGACCATCCGCTCGGCGGCGACGTGCTTGATCGCCCAGGGCAGCATCGGGTGCTTCTCAAAGACCCAGTCGGCCACCGCGTCGAAGTCCTCGGCGCGTTGGGCGAACAGCGGGGAGCGCCCGGTGGTGCGGTACGCGGCGAGCATCGGGCTCTCCTTGCAGCCGGACACGCCGCCGGGGTCAACCAGCCACAGGCTCCGGACGTCCTCGGGGTGCGCCTGCGCGTAGCGCATCGAGATGAAGCCACCCATCGAGCTACCCCCGAGGTGGAAGCGCTTGAGGCCCAACGCCGTCGCGACCTGCTTCACCCGCTCGGCCTGCGAAGGGATGTCGTAGGGCAGCGTCGCGTCGCGCCCGCTGTCACCAAAGCCCGGGAGATCGATCGCGATCACCCGGTACTTCAGCGTGAGCAGCCGCGCGACGCGGGTGAAGTGGTCCTTGCTCGCGCCGACCCCGTGAAGCAGGAGAATCGTCTCCGCGTTCCCGTCCCCGCCGTGCAGGTAGGCCACCTCGCCCGAGGGGATCGCCACCCGGGCAGCCTCGAGCCCTGCCCTTCCCCGCTCCAGCCCCAGCAGCCACGAAGCCATCGCCAGAGGGTTGACCCTTTGGGCGAGGCTGAAGCCGCCGCCGAGGAGCACCACCGACCCCAGGACTCCGAGCGCAACGCGTTTCATCCTTTGCTCCACGACGGCGAGGAAGATCCGGTCACAGCTGACACGACCACCGGTCAGATGCGAGACATTCGACACGGCGGCCCTTCCGATGACTCCTGAACACCATGAGCTGGTGCTCGTCGGCGCCGGCTTCGCCGGCCTGGGGCTGGCGATCCGCCTCAAGCAGGCTGGGCACACCGACTTCATCGTCGTCGATCGCGGCGCCGAGGTCGGCGGCACCTGGTACCAGAACACCTACCCGGGCTGCGCTTGCGACGTGCCCTCCCGGCTGTACTCGCTGTCGTTCGCGCAGAACTCGCAGTGGTCGCGCGCGTACTCGCCCCAGCCTGAGATCTTCGCCTACCTGCGCGGGCTGGCCGACGAGCACCACCTGCGCCCGCACCTGCGGCTGTCGACCGAGCTGCAGGGCGCGCAGTGGGACGAGGAGGCGCGGCAGTGGAGGATTCACCTGTCGGGCCGCGAGGTGACGGCGCGCTACCTGGTCTCCGCGGTGGGCGGGCTCTCCCGGCCGTCGATCCCCGCGCTGCCCGGGCTCGACACCTTCGAAGGCAGGCGCTTCCACTCCCAGCAGTGGGACCACGACTACCCGCTCGAGGGGAAACGGGTGGCGGTGATCGGCACCGGAGCCAGCGCGATCCAGTTCGTGCCCCGGATCGTCCCCCGCGTCGCCCACCTCGACCTGTTCCAGCGAAGCCCGCCGTGGATCATCCCCCGTCCCGATCGGGCCTTCGGCCCCGCCGAGCGCCGGCTCTTCGCTGCCCTGCCCTTCCTCAAGTGGCTCGCGCGGTTCCTCCTCTATTGGCTGATGGAAGGCCGGGTCCTCGCCTTCGTCTTCTTTCCCTGGCTGCTCAAGCTCGCCGAGCGGGCGGCGCTGAAGCACCTCGCGGCCCAGGTCCCGGATCCGCGGCTGCGTCAGACGCTGACGCCTGACTACACGCTCGGCTGCAAGCGGGTGCTGATCTCCAACGACTACTACCCGTCGCTGACGCAGCCCAATGTGGCGGTGGTGACCGCGCCGATCGCCGAGATCCGCGCCCACGGAGTCGTCACCGCCGACGGAGTCGAGCACCCCGCCGACTGCCTCATCTTCGGAACCGGCTTCGCCGCCAGCGACCCGATCGGGCCGATCGAGCTGCGCGGGCGCGGCGGGCTCTCGCTGCACGAGGCCTGGAAGAACGGCATGGAGGCCTACCTCGGCACCACGGTCTGTGGCTTCCCCAACCTCTTCATCCTCAGCGGCCCGAACACCGGCATCGGCCACACCTCGCTGCTGGTGATGATCGAGGCCCAGTTCTCCTACGTGCTGGACGCGCTCGAAGTCGCCAAGCGCTCCGGCCTGAACGTGTTCGACCTCAAGCCCGAGGTGCAGCGGGCCTTCGTCGCCAGGCTCGACGCGCAGAGCAAGCACTCGGTCTGGGAGAGCGGGTGCAACAGCTGGTACCTCGACAGCGCAGGCCGAAACCGGACCTTGTGGCCCGACTTCACCTGGAAGTTTCGCCGGATGACGCGTCGTTTCGACATCGGGAGCTACACGTGCAGCTAGAGAACCAGAAGGTGGCGGTGGTGACCGGAGCGGCCTCCGGCGTCGGGCGCGCGCTCGCCGGGGCGCTCCGGGCGCAGGGTTACCAACTGGCGCTGTGTGACCTCGACGCGGCGGGGCTCGAGGCCACCGCGGCCGGAACCGGCGCCTTCACCCGCGTCCTCGACGTGGCGAACCGCGTGGCGGTGGAGTCCTTCGCCGCCGCGACGATCGAGCGCTTCGGCCACGTGGACCTGGTGTTCAACAACGCGGGGGTCGACCTGGCCCAGCCAATCGCGGAGGTCTCCTACGCCGACTTCGAGTGGCTATTTGGGGTCAACTTCTGGGGCGTCGTCTACGGGACGAAGGCGTTTCTCCCGTCGATGCTGGCGCGCGGGCGCGGCGCGATCGTCAACATCTCCAGCGTCTTCGGCCTCGTCGGCTGGCCGAACCACGGCACCTACAGCGCCGCGAAGTTCGCGGTGCGGGGCTTTACCGAGGCGCTCCGGCACGAGCTGCGTGGCAGTGGCGTGCGTTCGATCTGCGTTCACCCAGGTGGCATCAAGACCAACATCGTGCGCAACTCACGCTACTTCAAAGACCACGGTGGGAAGATCGCCCGCGAGGGAGCCGCCGACCTGTTCGATCGACTCGCGAAGACGTCCCCCGAGGCCGCGGCGCGGACGATTCTCCGCGGGGTCGATCGGGGCAGCAGCCGGATCCTGATTGGTGGCGACGCGGCCGGAATCGACCTCGTCCACCGGCTGCTCCCGATGCGCTACTTTTCAGTCTTCGAGTGGGTGCGGCGGTGGTTCACGCCGGCCCCCTCGGCGAACCCAGGCGGCTAAGGTCCGCCGCCAGCATGTCCAACCCCCAGAAGCCGACCGCGACGCTCGAGCAGCTCAAGCGCTACTCCGAAGCGTTCAACCAGAGCGCGACGTTGAAGAACTTCGGGGTCATGGTCCACTTCCCCGACCTTCAGACGGTGGAGGCGGTGATCGACCCGGTGCGCGACAACCACCGCGGCGGGCTCGGCACCGACGCGGTCAACGGCGGGGTGCTGGCGGCGATCTTCGACCTGGTGATCGGCTGCACTCCCGCGCTGCTGGACCCGACCCGCCGCAGCGCGACGGTGCAGCTGTCGATGAACTTCATGCGGGCGCTGCGGGGCAACAAGCTGGTCGCCCAGGGGAAAATCGAGCGCGCAGGCGAGCTGCTCGTCTTTGCTTCGGCCCAGATCGCCGATGAGCAGGGCGTGGTCTGCGCCACCTGCAGCGGAATGTCGCGGCGGTCGGAGCTGCCGTGGGCCGCCGGCGACAGCCCGGCGATCAACTGAAAGTCTCGTCCCGGTGACACGCGAGGGCCGCGGGGGTTGCCAGCAGGCCCGCCCAGGCCGTACTCAAGCGCTCCGAAGATGCTCCGCCGCCTCTGCCTCGTCTGTGGGATCGCGCTCTGGGCTGGCTGCGGGCCTGCGCCGATTCCGGGCTTCGACGGGGGCGAGGGCGGAGGGGCCGGCGGTGGAGGCTCCGCGGGTGGCGGCAGCGGTGGCGCCGCAGGAGGAGGCGGCGGCGGCGGCGGCGCGAGCTTGCGCCGGATCACCGCGCTCACCGTCACCCCTGCCTCACTGGCGCTCAAAGTCGGCGCCCTCTCCGGTGCGACCGCGACCGCGCTCTTCGACGACGCGACCACCGCCGACGTCTCCGGCAGCGTCGAGTGGGCGGCGAACCCGGCCGGTGTGGTGGACGTGGCGATCACCAGCGCCACCGACAACCTGGTGAGCGTCACCGCCAGGGCGACCGGCACCGCGACGGTGACGGCGAAGACCGGGAGCCTCGTCTCCAATGCGCTGACGGTGACGGTCAGCGGCGCGACTGCGAATGACGGCGGGGTCATTGCCCCGAACGTCGAGGTGCGCGCCGTCTGGGTGACCCGGTTCGCCTACAGCTCGGCCGCGGAGGTGAAGGGGATCATCGACCGCGCCGCCGCCGCCGGCTTCAACGTCGTGTACTTCCAGATCCGCGGCAACGGCGACGCCTATTACAAGTCGACGCTGGTCCCCTGGGCGAAGAAGCTCACCGGCACGCTGGGCAAGGATCCGGGTTGGGATCCGCTGCAGACCGCGATCGACGAAGCCCACCTCAAGGGGATCCAACTGCACGCGTACTGGAACGTCTTCGCCGCGTGGCCGGTGCCCACTGGCTGCGCGACTGCGGGCGGCTGCACCTGCCAGCCAACGCAAGGCATGGCCGACTCCTGCGCGCTGCCCGAGGCGAGCTTCGCCGGGTCGCCCGAGCACTACCTTCGCCAGCACCCGGAGAGCATGGCGGTGACCGCCGCCGGCAAGAGCATCGACACCGAGTACTACTGGTTCTCCGCGGGAGATCCGGCGGCGCGGGCCCACATCCTCGCCGCGGCCACCGAACTGGTGCAGAGCTACGCGGTCGACGGGGTTCACCTCGACCGCGTCCGCTACCCCGGCCAGACGTACTCGTTCGACCCGGCCTCGAACGCGGCCTTCGCCGCCCTGCCCGCTCCAAAGCCGACGCGCCAGGACTGGCAGCGGAGCAACGTCGGCCAGACCGTCGGCGACATCTACGCGGTGATGAAGCAGTACCGGCCGAAGGCGGTGCTCTCGGCGTCGGTGTGGGGGATCTACAAGCCGCTGCCGGGCTGCAACACCAGCCAGGGCTACGGCAACTACTTCCAGGACAGCATCGGGTGGATGAAGGACGGGAAGATCGATGCGCTGACGCCGATGATCTACTGGGACATCGGCAGCGGCTGCACCGACTGGGCGAAGCTGCTCGACGGCTTCATGGCCGGGAGCAACGGCCGCCACATCGTCGCGGGGATGAGCGGCCTCGACGCGAACGCAGTGAAGGCCGATCGGATCCGCGCGCGCATCGCCTATGCGCGGCAGGTCGGCGCGGCGGGCACGTCGATCTTCGCCTCCGCCTACCTCGAACAGACGACCGCGGACGGCGGCGTCGCGTGGGGCAGCTTCCGGGGGCCGGGCGCGGTCTACGAAGCCGACGCTGGCTGGCCGGCGATGGGCTGGCGTTGACCGCTACTTCGGGTGTGTCTTGAGCCAGTCGTCGATCTCTTTGACGTAGTCGGCGTAGTTCGGGCCGGCGGCGACGAAGTAGGCGCGGATCTCTCCCATCATCTTCATCGCCCGGGGCCGCGTCGCCGGCGCGAACCACAGCGACCGCGCCAGGTCGTACCGGGTCACCTCGCGCAGCGCGGGGTTGGCGTCGGGGCCGCTCATCAGGTTCAGCGCCCGCTCGAGATCGACCGCCGCTTCCGCCTGCCGGTCGAGATCGACGTAGATCCCTCCGCGAACCGACAGCAGGGTCGTCAGGCTCTTCGCCTCGGCGCCGGCGGCCTTCTCGCGCAGCGCGATCGCGCGCGACGCGGCCTCGAGCGCCAGGTCGTACTTCTTCATCTCCTCGTAGGTCTCCGCCAGGCCGCTGAGGAACTCCGGCGTGGCCGCGTTGGGGCTTCCCGACTGCTCGATCAGTGCCAGCGCCTTGTGGATCTGCGTCACCGCCTCGGGGAATCGCTGGAGCCGCCGGTAGAGCAGCCCGAGATTGTAGGTCGCGATCTGCAGCGCGCCGACTTGCTCGCCTGGCGCCTTCTCCATGATCGCGACGGCCTGCTCGGCGAATGGAAGCGCGCTCGCGTGATCGCGCTTGGCTGCGTAGATCGCGGCCCTGCCGGTGAGTGCGAGAGCGACCACGGGGTGCTCGCTGCCAAGCGTCCCGCGCAGCAACTCCAGCGACCTCGCGTTGTGCGCCAGCGAGTCGTCGAAGAGCTGCTTCATGCGCTCCGCGACGCTGAGCACTCCAAGCGCCTCGGCGACTGCGAGGGAGTCGGGCCCGGAGAGCCGGGTGCGCAGCTCCACCAACTTCTTGGCCAACTCCAACGATTCAGTCAAGCGCCCCTCCCTCAGGGTCAACGACGCCTCGAGCGTCATCACCGCCTGCACCAGGGAGTCTGGGCGCCCTGCACGGTCGAGCGCGGCCCGGGCGTCCTCGAGGAGGTTCCGACCGCGGATCAAGTCTCCCTCCTCGATGGCGACGGTCCACGCGAGCGCCTCACGCGACTGCACCGCCTCTTCGTCCGCCCGCCCCGCTTCGGCGACGCGCGCTGACTCCGAGAGGAGCCTTTCGGCCTCGACGAGCTTCCCCGCTTCGCGCACACGCATGCCCTGGAGGCGCAAAGCCCAGGCCTGCTCGGGAAAGAGCCCAAGCGCCTTCGCGGCAGCCGCCAGTTCGGCGAGCGACGTGGGTGACTCGGGCTTGAAACCCGTCGCGTGGAGGACCCCCTCGCGGGCGAGGTCGGCGCGGACCTTCCGGACGGCGAGCCGGGCCTTTGGATCCTCCGGCTCGGTGGGGAGCGTGGTGGTCGCCGCGCAGCCTCCTTCGAGCTGGCGTTCGACCGCGTCGGCCGCGCGCTGGGCGGCGGCGGGCGTCGGCTTCTCGAGAATCTCCACCAGCGCCCCGACCTGGAGCAGCTGCCGCTCGAGGCAGGCCTGGCGAGCCAGCGCGCCCGCGGTGGCGTGGGCATTCTCCGAGCGCCCGTCGGCGCAGGCCCGGGCGTAGCTCGCCGGCCACTGCTGCCCCCAGGCGTCGAGTTGGTGCACCACCGCGGTGACGGCATCGCCCGCGTAGGGAAGCGCGGTGGCTTCGAAGGCTGCGCGCAGCCTGGGCTTCTTCTCGGCGTTCCATACCGCGCTCACGCGGGCCTCGGCCTGCACGCAGGGATCATTCTTTCGCCGGTTGAGCTCCCGCGCGGTGAGCGCCGCCGCGGCGACGACCGACAGGACCACAGCGACGATCGCCAGCGCCGTCGCCGGGCGGCGCTGACGGCCTTGCTCGAGCGCGGCCAGCAGCGCGGCCATCGACTCGAAGCGATCCTCCGCCCGCACCGACAACCCCTTCGCCACCGCCGCCTGGAGCCACCTCGGGACGACCCCGGGCTCGAACGGGGCGATGCGCCCGGCGCGCACCGCTTCCCTCAGCTGCTCGAGCGTGTCGCCGGCGTAGGGCCGGCGCCGGTAGAGCGCCTCGAAGAGTGCGACGCAGAAGCCGAACTGGTCCGAGCGCGGGTCCGCCCAGAGGCCCTCGAGCTGCTCGGGCGCCATGTACGCCGGGGTGCCGATCAGGCTGCTGCGACCGCTGAGGTCCTCGTCGGCGGACTGGCTCGGGTGGGGCGACGAGTCCTTCACCTTCCTCGCCACCCCGAAGTCGGTCACCCGGACGACCCCGTCTCGGCCGACGAGGACGTTGTCGGGCTTGAAGTCGCGATGAATCAGGTTCGCCGCGTGCGCCGCCGCCAGTCCCCGACCCGCCATCAGGAAGACGTCGAGCACTGCCCGCCACGGATGCTCCCCGCCGGCGAGCCACCGCGTCAGTGTCGTGCCGTCGACGAAGTCCATCGCGATGAAGATCGAGTCGCCGTAGTCGCCGACGTCGTGCACGTGGACGACGTTGGGGTGGGTGAGCTGCGCCAGGACCCTGGCCTCGCGGATCAGCCGGGCGCGCAGCGCCGCGTTGCCGACCGCCGGCGCGGTGGAGCGCAGCAGCTTCAGCGCGACCTTGCGCTCGAGCCGAGGGTCATACGCGGCCAGCACCTGGCCCATCGCGCCCTGGCCGAGGTGACCGATGACGACGTAGCGCCCGATCAACGCTCCGACCGCGACGTCGGTGCTCGCACCCTGCTCCTCGGGCATCCCCAGCGTCGGCTCGGGCCCGGAGCTCCACTGGGGAGACAAGGTATCGCCCGCCCACTTCGCCACCGCCCGCGCGACCTCGCGCCGGCACTCGGCGCACTCCACCAGGTGCTGCTGCACGCCGCTGCTCTCGGCGGCGGCGAGGGAGCCGGTCGCGTAGCGCTCGAGGGTCTGACCGGGCGGGTGAGCCATGGGCTGCGCCGCCGAGGGTAGGTCGATCGGGCCTGACGTGTCGCTACGGAACGTTTCAACGCGTCGCTTGGGGATACAGTCGCCGGCCATGCTTCGAATCGTCCCCCTGGGAGGCCTCGGCGAAATCGGCCTCAACTGCATGGCGTTCGAGCACTCGGGCGAGCGGATGCTGGTCGACTGCGGCCTGATGTTTCCCCGCGGGAACATGCCTGGGGTGGAGATCATCGTCCCCGACTTCAGCTGGCTCACCGCCGACCCCGAGGCGCTCAAGGGGGTGGTGCTGACCCACGCGCACGAGGATCACATCGGGGCGCTGGGCTTCCTGCTCAAGCGGGTCAGTGTCCCTGTCTGGGGGACCCGCTTCACCCTCGGGCTGGTGCGCCACAAGCTCGAGGAGATCGGCGTTCGCGCCGACCTGCGGGAGATCGCGCCGCGGGAGCCGTTTCGCGTCAGCGGCGCCTTCGTCGTCGAGGCGGTGCGGGTCAGCCACTCGGTGCCCGACGGCGTGGCGCTGATCATCAAGAGCCCCTCGGGCACGGTGGTCCACACCGGAGACTTCAAGCTCGACGGCGCGCCGATCGACGGCCGCCCCACCGACCTCGAACGGCTGGGCGAGGCGGGCGAGGAGGGCGTCGGCCTGCTGCTGTCCGACTCGACCAACTCCGAGGTCAACGGCTCGGTGCCTTCGGAGCAGGTGGTGGCCGCCTGCTTCGAGCGCCTCTTCGCCAGGGCCCCGGGCCGGATCGTGGTGACGATGTTCGGCTCGCACCTGCACCGGGTGCAGCACGCGATCTCGCTCGCGGCGCGCACCGGACGGAAGGTGGCGCTCGCCGGCCGGGCGCTGCAGCGCAACGTGGGCATCGCCCGCGAGCTGGGCTTCCTCGAGATCCCCGAGGACGTGTTGGTCGACACCGACGCGCTCGCCCCCCTGCCCGATTCGAAGATCCTGATCCTCTGCACCGGGGCCCAGGCCGAGCCCCGGTCGGCGCTGATGCAGATGCTCTCCCGCGAGGGCACCGGGGTGAAGATCGAGCCGGGCGACACGGTGATCTTGAGCTCGCGCACCATCCCCGGCAACGAGCCGCCGGTGACAGCGATGATCGACCAATTGCTCGCGCGCGGCGCGCACGTCGTCTATTCGGGCATCGAGCCCGAGGTCCACGTGTCGGGGCACGCCGCGAAGGATGAGCAGCTGCGGATGATTCAGACGGTGCGGCCGCGCGCCTTCACCCCGATCCACGGTGAGCTCCAC
>JAYVRT010000787.1:0-4081 GCA_043776025.1 Archangiaceae bacterium
CCCACCCGCTGACCGGCGGGCTGCCCGGCCCCGGCCCGCAGTCCTACTCGGCGCTGGCGAGCTCGGGGCTGTTCAACGATCTCGAGGTGCAGTTCGCCAAGGCGGCGATCGACGCCGAAGGCCTGGGCAAGGACGACCTCCCCGATCTGCTCTCGGTGAGCTTCTCCGCGGTGGACCGCACCTACCACCTGTACGGGCCCTACTCGTGGGAGATGCAGGACCAGGTGCTTCGCCTCGACAAGGCGATCGGCGAGCTGATCGCCGCGGCGGAGAAGGCGGCCGGCGGGCGGGCCAACCTGTTGGTGGTGCTCTCGGCGGATCACGGCGGCGCCAACATCCCCGAGCAATCGGCGGCGCAGGGCCTCGACGCGGTCCGGGTCAACCCGTTGACGCTCGAGAAGGCGCTGGAGAAGGAGCTGCAGACCCGCTTCAACGGCGGCGACCTGGTGCTGGGGATCGACGAGGTCGACGTCTACCTCGATCAGAAGGCGATCGCCGACAAGAAGCTCGACCTGACCGCGGTGCGCCGCTACGCCGCACAGTACCTGGCGAAGAATCCGGACATCGCGGTGGCGGTGGCGCGCGAGGATCTGGGCGAGGTGGATCCCCTCGGCCTGGTGGCGACGCTGCGGGCGGGGTTCAACGCCGAGCGCAGCGGCGACGTGCTGATGGTGATGAAGCCGTGGCACGTCTCCGAGATCGAGCCCGGCGGGACCTCGCACGGCTCGCCGTACAGCTACGACGCGCTGGTGCCGGTGCTGCTGCTCGGGCACGGGGTGAAGGCGGGCTACTACCCGCAGGAGATCCACGTGGTCGACGTCGCCCCGACGGTCGCGGCGGCGATGGAGATCCTGCCCCCGGCCCAGGCCGAGGGCGTGGTGCGGGACGTGGCGCTGCAGATCGTCAAGTGACGCAGCGGGCGGTGACGCTGAGGGAGGGCGCGCTGCCTCCCCGGCTCTTTGACCGGCTCACCCGGGCGATCCGCCGGCTGGGCGAGCAGCGGCTGCGGCGGACCTATCAGACGACCTTCTGGTACGGGTTCGACGCCGCGCCTTCGAACTTGGTCGAAGAGGCGATCGCGGCGCTCCCCCACCCGAAGGGCGTCGCCGGCGCGGAGTGGTGGCTCTCGCGGATGCGGACCTCGAACGTCCAGGTGGACTTCCACCGCGACCGGGACGAACGGCTGGCGCTGAAGACCGGGCGGCAGGTGCACCCGCTGCGCTCGTCGGTGTTGTTCTTGAACCACTGCCGCGGTGGGCTGCTGGCGGTGACCCGTGAGGCCCCCAACCCGGACAACCCTGCGTTTGCGCCCGACGTACTCGCGCTCGATCTGATCGCGCCGGTGCCCAACCGCTACGTCTGGTTCGACGGCGCTCTGACCCACGGGGTGCTCGACGCCGAGAACCAGCTGCCCGGGCGCAGGCTCCCGCGTGAAAAGAGGCTGCGGCTGACGATCGCGATCAACTTTTGGCGGCGCCGGCCGACCGAAGTGCCCCGGTTCTCTGAGCGAAGAATCTATCGATCGCTGGCCTGAGCGGGGTCGTCCAAGCTAGAAAGCAAGGCCGATGTTGACCGCCGCGATCCTCAGCCTCTGCCTCACGGGCGCCGAGCCGGCGCCCGAGCTGCCGTCGTTGGGCGGCCCGACGATGACCCTGCTCGTCGGGCACCACTTCTCGCGCTCCGACGCCCACGCGCGGCTGCAGCAGCTGGTCGACTACTGGTCTTCACGGTTTCACCTGAGCCAGACCTGGGCCGGCGATCGCGTCTTCGTCGCGGGCACGGTGATGGCGATCGACTTCAAGGCCTGCCTCGAGGTCACCGATACGGATGTGAAGTGCGAGTCGAGCGACCCTGGCTTCGTGCTGCGGAACTCGGCGCGCGACTACGTGCGGAACAAGCTGCGCAAGTATTTGCACCCGCAATACCTCGAGCCCTGAAAGGGCCTGCGCACATTCTCCCACCCCTGCGTCGCTGAGGCCTCAAAGAGGCGATCGCGCGCGAGGCGGGAGATCGGCCCTGGAGAACACAGACTTGCGAAGTGGATCTGCGCCGACAGAATGCCGCTACACGCATGTCCGTTGCCGAAATCGCCCCCCCCGTCATCGAAGAGAAGCCGAGTGCGCTGACGCGCTTTCACCAGCGCCTGCTCGCCGAAGAGCTGTGCGCCCGCGGAGGCGACGGATCTTCGCGCGTCGCCCGGGCACTGTCCGAGGCGCGGGTGGACCTCAATCCGCACCAGGTCGAGGCGGCGGCGTTCGCGCTCGACTCGCTCGCGCGCGGGGGCTGCCTGCTCGCCGACGAGGTCGGCCTGGGCAAGACGATTGAGGCGGGGATCGTGGTCGCGCAGCTGTGCGCCGAGGGAAAAGGGCGGGTGCTGATCCTCACGCCGGCGACGCTGCGCTCGCAGTGGCAGGGCGAGCTGAAGGACAAGTTCGACCTCGAGTCGATCGTCGTCGACGGCCGCACCGTGCGCGCCACCGGCAACTGCTTCGATCAAACGGCGCCGGTGATCGCCTCGATCCCCTTCGCCGCCGGCCGGGCGGAGCTGATCGCCTCGCTGCCCTGGGACCTGGTGGTGATCGACGAGGCCCACCGCCTGCGCAACGCGCACAAGCCGGGGAACAAGACGGGCAAGGCGCTGCGCGGCGCGCTCAAAGACCGTCCGAAGCTGCTGCTCACCGCGACCCCGCTGCAGAACAGCCTCACCGAGCTGTTCGGGCTGCTGTCGCTGGTGGACGAGCAGATCCTCGGGCCCGAAGAGGCCTTCAAGACGCACTACCCGGTCGACGCCGATCACGGCGGGCTGACCGAGGGGGCGTCGATCGAGCTCAAAGAACGGCTGGCGCCGGTGGTCCAGCGAACCCTGCGCCGCCAGGTGCGCGAGTACGTGCGCTTCACCAACCGGCGGAGCATCGTCGAGGACTTCGCGCCCTCGGCGGAAGAGCAGAGCCTCTACGACGACGTCAGCGAGTACCTGCGCAGCAGCGAGGCCTCGGCGATCGAGCCGGGGAAGAAGACGCTGCTGACGCTGGTGTACCGCAAGCTGCTCGCCTCCTCGACCTTCGCGATCGCCCCGACGCTGCAGAAGCTGGCCGACTCGCTCGAGGCGCGGCTCAAGTCGGCGAAGCTCGCCGCCTCGGCGGACCTGTTCCTCGAGGGCGAGGACGCGAAGAACTACGCCGAGGAGGCCGAGGAGTGGGCCGACGAGCCCTCGGCGCCGAAGCCGGTGACGGTGCAGACGCTGCAGCGGGAGCTGTTCGAGCTGCGGCTGTACGCCGAGCGGGCGGCGAAGATCACCATCAACGCCAAGGGCGAGGCGCTCAAGCGCGCCCTCGACCGGGTGTTCACCGTCGCCCGGGCGCACCAGTGGCCGGAGAAGGCGGTGATCTTCACCGAGAGCAAGCGGACCCAGCAGTACCTGTTCAAGCTGCTCTCGGACCACGGCTGGGCGGGGAAGATCGCGCTGCTGTCGGGCGACGCGGGCACCCCGGAAGATCGCAAGGCGCTGGTCGAGCAGTTCCGCGGCAACGCGCAGATCCTCCTCTCCACCGAGGCGGGCGCCGAAGGGCTGAACCTGCAGTTCTGCAACCTGGTCGTGAACTACGACCTGCCGTGGAACCCGCAGCGGGTGGAACAGCGCATCGGCCGCTGCCACCGCTACGGTCAGCAGCGCGACGTGCTGGTGCTCAACTTCCTGAACCGCCAGAACGCCGCCGACGCGCGGCTCTACGAGCTGCTGGAGAAGAAGCTCAACCTCTTCGACGGCGTCTTCGGGGCTTCGGACGAGATCCTCGGCGCGCTCGAGAACGGCGTCGACTTCGAGAAGCGGATCCTCGACATCTACCAGTCGTGCCGGATGCCCGAGGAGATCAACGCCGCGTTCGAGGCGCTGCAGAAAGATCTCGAGAGCCGGATCGACCTGAAGATGACCGAGACCCGCTCGCTGTTAATCGAGCGGTTCGATGGCGATGTGCGGCGCCGGCTGAAGCTGGCGGGTGAAGACGCGAAGGCGAAGGTCACCGAGCGGAAGAGGTCGGCCCAGGCGCTCACCGGCTCGGTGCTGGGCAAGCGCGACACCGGC
>JAYVRT010000788.1:0-14641 GCA_043776025.1 Archangiaceae bacterium
CGACCGCCACCAACCCCGCGCGCAGCCCCGCCTCGCCGGAGATGAAGCACGACGCGGTGGCCTGGAACGCCACCGGCCCGACCGCGACCGCGGTGGTCCCAGCGGACTGCGGGCTGTGCCACGCCAGCCCCTCGCAGGCGCTGCAGGCGACCTGGGCGACCGGCCGCGCCGGAGTGAGCCCCGCCACCTACCACCCGGCCCTCGCGGCCGGCGCCCAGCCCCAGCCCGGCTCCTGCGTCGACTGCCATGCCAACAGCCGCCCCACGGCGCTGCTGGTGGCGCCGGGCACCGCGCTGCCGGCGGGCGTCTCCTTCGATCACCAGGCGGTCAACGCCGTCGGGGACTGCGCCGGCTGCCACGCGAAGAGCACGCTCTCGCCGTGGACTTCGTGGAGCGGTGGGCGCTTCCACCTCGCTGCCAGCGCGAGCCCCACGACCTGCCTTCCCTGTCACAACGCGGAGCGGCCGACCTCGGCGGCGGCCTGGACGAGCACCACCTACAAGAACGCGCCCTTCGACTACGTCACCAACGCCAACGCGATCACCCATGGCGACGGGCTCGACTGCGCTGCCTGCCACCCTGGCCCAGGCACGGGCGCGTGGGGCAGCACCCAGAACTGGGTCAACGGCAGCTTCGTCCACGGGCCGGCGACGGTCTCCGCCACCACCTGCATCGCCTGCCACACCACCCAGCGGCCGGATCTCCAACCGGGCGCCACCGCCGCGGCGATGGCAACGCTGCTCGGCTTCGATCACGCCGCCAACGGCGCCGGCGACTGCGCCGGCTGTCACCAGGCGACGGTGGTGGCGAACACCTACGCCCACTACTTCAACACCGGCACCGGGCTGCTCCCCAACGGCGACTGGAAGGGTGCCGTCTCTTACCCGGGCTCGACGCTGGCGAGCGCGGGGGACCAGTTCATCACCGTCACCGAGACGACGCTGAACCGCACGGGCCCCAACAACCTGGTGACGAGCTCCAGCTCGGCCTCGGCGACGCTCTACAACTCGATGCTCCACATCTCGGGGGCGCTGCCGGCGGCGCTCAACGCCGGGCCGACCGGCTCACCCGATAACACCAGGTGCTGGCACTGCCACACCTCGACCGGGACGACCGTCACCAGCTTCAAGGACGGCAAGTACCACCCCGCGCTCACCAGCTACCGCGCGATCCCGGGGGGCGCGATCGCTGCGTTCCCCCAGCCGACCTCGCGCTGCAACGACTGCCACGCGCAGATGCTGCCGAACGGCATCGTGCAGAAGGCCGGCTCGACTCTGGTGGCGATGGACCACGCGGCGCAGTTCAAGACCGCGGTGACGCTCGGCGGCGTCTGGGTGACCGCGGTCTCTGGAGCCGACTGCTCGGTGTGCCACAAGAGCCCGGGCGGGGCGTGGAGCGACGGCATCTTCCACGCGAATATTGGCGCCGGAGTCCCCACCGAGTGCGTCAGCTGCCACTACCCGTTGCTCGCCGACGCGGCGAAGTCCGACCTCACCAGCGGGGTCAACTACGCGATGAAGCACCGCTCGGGGCAGCTCACCTTCCAGGCCTGCGAGACCTGCCACGCCACGGCGCTCGGCAAAGCGGCGATGACGCCCGCGGCGGCGACCCTGTGGCTGACCGGCGCCTACCACCCCAGCCTGACGACCCAACCGACCGCGTGCCTCGACTGCCACGCCTCGTCCGAGCCGCTGCCCAACGCCTCGACCCAGAGCAGCTGGACGTATTCCCTCGCACTCGGAGCGACAACGACCAACGGGGCACAGTGGCTCAACCACGGGTCGAGCTACGTCGCGGCCAGGGACTGCGTCGTCTGCCATGCAGCGGACGCGAAGAAGACGGGCAGCGCCTGGGCGAAGGCGGATCTCTTCCATCCAACGGTCACCAGTCCGACGCTCTGCAACTCCTGCCACGGCCTCACCAACGGCGGCGGCGCGGTCGTGGGGACGAAGAACAACCTCCCATCGGGGCTGACCAACTCGACGATGGTGAGCTCGGCGGTGGGTGGGACGACGGGGATTCCCGCGGGCACGCTCGACCAGTTGACCCACTCGGACGTCAACGTCTCCGCCTTCGAGTGCACCGTCTGCCACACGCAGGCGGGGATCGCCGCCGCGCCACCGGCGCAGAACAAGGAGTGGGCGCAGGCGAAGTTCCACGCCAACTTCACCGGGGCGCGGGCGCTGGTGATGAACACCACCACCGGCCGCTGCAGCAACTGCCACATGAACGTGAAGCCTGGCGCCGGCTTCGCCGCCCAGAATCACAGCACCTTCACCAACGTCTCCGGGACTGAGGACTGCAGCGCCTGCCACTCGTGGCCGGGCACGGGCACGGCGAGCGCGCCCAACTGGCTCGGCGCCGCGGGAATGCCGCAGTACATCCCCGTCGGCGGCTTCACGATTCCGCAGCCGCCGGCGACCAGCGCCAGCACCCAGGGTGGCATCAACAACCTGCCTCACCCCACCGTCGGCACCGGGGTGGCGTGCACCGCCTGTCACCAGACGTCGGCGGGCGGGAAGAACGCGCTTGGGTACGACCACGCCTCGGCGCTGATCAACTCCAACTGCGGCGCGTGTCACGAGGCGGGGAGCAACCTCGTCGGCACGCCCTGGAACAACGCCACCGGCACCGCGGGCTACAACTCCGCGGGCTCGGGCGCGGGCGACACCCGGCCCTTCACGCTCGCCAGCGTCACCTCGCGCTTCAGCGGCAACACGCGCGTGGTCACCTACCCGAAGCATTTCTTCCCCGTCGACTGCTACCAGTGCCACGTGATCCCCGCGGGCAATGGGCTGGTGACGACCGGCGCCGGGTACATCGCCGCGTGGAACTTCCCCCACACGAAGAGCAAGATGACCAATCCGTCGACCTGTGTGATGTGCCACACCAACGGCATTCCGAACTAGTCAGCACTAACCCCACAAATCGCCTGAGGTGATCCCGCCTCGCTTGCTGCCCCGATCTCGTTGTCGCTTGTCGGTTGCGGGCCACTCAGCCCGCGCTCTCCGCGCTTCGCGATATCTGGGCATCGTTCGTCGCGATCCGGGCTCTACCCAAGCGATCTGTGGGGTTAGTCACGGCAGCACAGGGCTCCGCCCTTGAACGCCGACGTCTTCACCACCGCGTGGGCCTCGGTGGTTCCGTTCGAGTCGCAGATCCACGGGCTTCCGAGCGCCTGACAGTTGTTGTTGCTGAAGCGGTTGAGCGGAGAACAAGAGCGCGGGTCGGGCAGGTCGCCGATTCCCCCGCAGCCGAAGACGTCGTTCGCCGTTACGGCGGTCTGCAGGCAGCCCTGTTGGCAGGACGCACCGGTGCAGCTGGAGTCGGTTCCCGTCGCGCAGACGCCGCAGCCGGGGCCGCTCTGCGCGGTGATGAAGAAGAACGGCAGCAGCGCGACCGCGTCGCAGCCGTCGGGAGAGGATCGGCTGACCTCCTGGGTGTTCCGGCACAGGTGCCAGCCCGCGGCGCAGAGGTCTTCGACGGTGCAGCCTCCGCCGGCCGGATCGGCCGTGTCGTCCCCCGCCTGGCGGTTGCAGTGCGTCCCGACGCCGAGGACTCCGGGCAGCGAGAAGCCGCCGGAGCAGCCGGCGATCACCGGGTACCGGCAGCCATCGAGGAAACCCTCGCGCACCCCATCGGCACAGCCCGGCGCGGGACAGCCCGCGTCGACACCTGCGTCCACTCCCGCGTCCGTGCCCGCATCGGGGCCGGCGTCCGCCCCCGCGTCGAAGAGTGGGAACCGGTACGGCTCGGTTCGGCCGCAGCCCGCGAGCGCGAGCGCGAACACCACCTGCGCGGCCAGTCCCCTCGACACCCGAGCAGAATAGCCGTTCGGCGGCCCCCGGCTGTCAGGCCCGAAAACCGCCAGCGCCCAGGCGGCGGAGTCCGTATGGTATTTCCAGCGATGGCAACCGAAGCTGACCTTTCCTACGCCGCGGTGAAGAGCCGCGACCCGCGGTTCGACGGGCGGTTCTTCACCGCCGTCACCACCACCGGGATCTACTGCCGGCCGATCTGCCCAGCACGGACGCCGCTGCGCAAGAACGTGACCTTCTTCTCCTGCGCCGCGGCCGCCGAGGAGGCGGGCTTCCGGGCCTGCCGCCGTTGCCGGCCCGAGGCCGCGCCGGGCACTCCGAGCTGGCTCGGGGCCTCGACCACCGTCTCTCGTGCGCTGCGGCTGATCGAGCGTGGCACCCTCGACGAGCTCGGGGTCGAAGGCGTCGCCGCCCAGCTGGGCATCGGCGACCGGTATCTGCGCCGGCTGTTTCAGAAGCACCTCGGCACGTCACCCCAGGCCGTCGCGGCATCGCGGCGGGCCCACTTCGCGCGGGTGCTCCTCGACGCGACCTCTCAGCCGGTCACCCAGATCGCCCACGCCAGCGGTTTTCGCAGCGTGCGCCAGTTCAACGAGGTGATCCGCGCCGTCTTCGGCCAGAGCCCGACGCAGCTGCGGCAGAAGCGCGCCCCGCCAACGAGCGGCACCCGGCTCCGGCTGGCCTTCCGTCCCCCGCTGGCCTGGAACGCGCTGCTGAAGTTTCTGAGGTTCCGCGCCATCCCCGGCGTCGAGCAGGTGAGCGGCGGCGTCTACCGGCGGACGTTCGCCGACAGGGCGGGCAGAGCCGGCGTCCTCGAGGTGTCGCTCGCCGCGGATGGCGGTGCCCTCGAGCTGAAGCTCCCCGAGGCGGCGCCGGCTGGGCTGCTCGACACCGTGCGCCGGGTGCGCCGGCTGTTCGACCTCGACGCCGACCCGCTCGCGGTCTCCTCGCAGCTGCGCCCCAGTGGCCTGAAGCTCCCGCCCGGCCTGCGGGTCCCTGGCGCATGGGACACCTTCGAGACCCTGGTCCGCGCCGTCCTCGGCCAACAGATCAGCGTCGCCGCGGCGACCACGCTCAGCGGCCGGCTGGTGCAGCGCTTCGGCTCGCCGATCGACGCCGCCGGGCTGACCCACCTGTTTCCGACCCCGGCCGCCCTGGGTGACGCGGATCTGGCGGCGATCGGACTGCCGCGGCTGCGGGCGAACGGCCTGCGCGCACTCTCCGCGGCGGTGGCGAAGGACCCGGCGTTGCTCGCCCCGGCGCCCAGCCTCGAGCAGCTGATCGAGCGGCTCTGCGAGCTGCCGGGCGTCGGCCCGTGGACTGCGAACTACGTCGCGATGCGCGCCTTCAACGAGCCCGACGCCTTCCCCGCCGGAGACCTGGTGCTGCGCCGCGCCGCGGGGAACCTGAGCGTGGTCGAGCTGGAAGCGCGATCCCAGGCCTGGCGGCCCTGGCGCGCGTACGCGGCGATCAGCCTGTGGCAGTCTCAAACCTGAAAGATCACGGAGCCTCGAATGAAGATCGAACTGACGAGCCTTAAGACCGAGCTGGGCCTGATTGTCCTCGCCGCGACTGCCCAGGGACTCTGCGCCCTCGACTTCGCGGAGCAACCGGCCCCGATCCGCCAACGCCTCGCCCGCGCCCACCCCGGCGCGACGTTTGGAACCGGGCCGCACGCCGACGCTGCCGCGGCGAAGGTGAAGGCCTACTTCGCCGGAGAGCTCGGCGCGCTCTCCGAGCTCCGGGTCGCCCCCGACGGCACCGAGTTTCAAAAAGAGGTCTGGTCGGCTCTGCGGAAGATCCCGGTCGGCGCCACCAGCTCGTACGGGCAAATCGCCGGGCAGATCGGCAGGCCGAAGGCGGTGCGGGCGGTGGGCGCTGCGAACGGGCGGAACCCGATCGCGCTGGTCGTCCCCTGCCACCGGGTCATCGCCGCGGACGGGACGCTGTGCGGCTATGCCGGCGGCCTGTGGCGCAAGCAGTGGTTACTTGAGCACGAGCGCGCCCTGCTCGCGTAGCCTCGATTCAGCCGTGTCCCCCCCCCGCGTCACCCGGGGTCAGGCCAACAGCTCGCGCGGGTGGGCGAGCAGGCGCGAGGCCCCCGCGGCGAGCAGCTCGTCCTTGCCGCGAAAGCCCCAGAGCACCCCGATCGGAATCATCCCCGCGGCGACCGCGGTGCCGATGTCGATCGCCGTGTCCCCGACGAAGGCGCACTCGCCGGGAGCCACCTTCAGCGCCCGGGCGATCTCCAGCGCCGCCGTGGGGTCGGGCTTGCGCGGGGTCCTCTCCCGCTCGCCCCGCACCTCGACGAACGGCCAGCTGCTGAACAGTCGGCGCACCAGCTCGACGGTGAAGTCGTCGCGCTTGTTCGAGAGCACTGCCATCGGCACCCGCGCCGCGACCAGCGCGTCGAGCATCGCCGGCACGCCCTCGTAGGGCCGGGTGTCCGAATCGATGCGGGCGCCGTAGCGGGTCCGGTACTCCGCGACCAACGCCTTCAGCTGCGGCTCGGGCAACCCCACCGCCGCCCGCCGCGCGAGCATCTCCACGCCCTCGCCAACGAACCCCTTGTAGTCCTCGAGCGCGTGGGTCGGCAGCCCGCGCGCCGCCAGCGCCTCGTTCATCGCGCCGCCGATGTCACCCAGCGAGTCGGCGAGCGTGCCGTCGAGATCGAAGAGGACCGCGCGAAAGGGCCGCATCTTCTTAGAAGAGGAACCGCCGCATGCCGATGTTCACCAACAGCCCGATGCCGATCATCACCGACATCATCGAGCTGCCCCCGTAGCTCATCAGCGGAAGCGTGATGCCGGTGATGGGCAGGAGCCCGGTCACCATTCCGATGTTCTCGAACACCTGCCAGAAGATCATCACCGCGATTCCCACCGCGACGAACGCACCGAACCGGTCGCGCGCGCTGAACGCCACCCCCACCGCTCCGAGGAGAATCGCCGCGTAGAGCAGCAGCAACAGCATGCAGCGCAGAAAGCCCTGTTCTTCCGCCCAGACGGAGAAGATGAAGTCGGTGTGCTGCTCCGGGAGGAAGCGCAGGCCAGTCTGGGTGCCTTCCTTCCAGCCCTTGCCGGTCATCCCCCCGGAGCCGACGGCGATCTTCGACTGCATCGAGTGGTAGTTGGTGCCGCGCAGGTCGGTCTGCGGTTCGAGCCAGCCAGCGATGCGCCCGTCCTGGTGCTTCTTGAGGAAGTGGCGGACGATCGTGGATCGTGGCTCGGGCT
This sequence comes from Archangiaceae bacterium, assembly GCA_043776025.1. GTDB lineage: Bacteria > Myxococcota > Myxococcia > Myxococcales > Myxococcaceae > JAYVRT01. Next base: position 7,052 of record JAYVRT010000788.1, read on the forward strand.
GCACCCGGACGTAGTCGTTCCACAGCGCCCCGGTGCCGAGCACCGCCACCACCCCGATCGCGACCCACACCGTCCACCGGATCTTGGCGAAGATGATCATCGTCGCCACGGTGAAGAACATCATCAGCGCCGTGCCGAGGTCGGGCTGCACCAGCACCAGCAGGATCGGCACGATCCCGATCGTCACCGGCAGGATCAAGCGGAGGAAGCCGTACTGGCCCTGCGGCCCCGGCCGGTAGTCGTCGTGGAAGAAGCGGGCGAGCATCAGCACCATCCCGATCTTCATGAACTCCGCCGGCTGCAACCGGAGCGGGCCGATCACGAACCAGCTCTCGGCCCCCTTGGCGGTGTGGCCGAAGACCTTCAGCGCCAGCAGCGCGCCGATGTTGAGCAGGTAGATCGGCAGCGCCATCCGGAGGATGAAGCGGTAGTCGAACGCGGCGACGGCGACCCCCGCCAGCAACCCGAGCGCGACGTAGGCCGCCTGCGCTCCCCACAGCGGGGTGTTCGGCGCGCGCGAGGCGCTCACCAGGTTGTAGACCCCGACGGCGCAGGTGAGCACCGTGGCGCCGACGAGGCCCCAGGGCACGTTGATCAGCATCCGCCGTTCGACGCGCGCCGCCATCACTGCACCTTGGCGGCGGGCGGAGGCTGGGGCGCGTCGGCCAGCGACGGGGCGCCCGAGTCGGGGACGGCGGCGAGCTGCGGCGTCGACGGCAGCGGCAGCGCGGTCGGAGGAGCCACCGGCGGGGGCGCGCTCTTCACTGGCTTGACCACCGGCGGCCCCTGCCAGTCGGGCCCGAAGGCGCTCCCGTCGGACTTCTTCAGCTCGAAGTACTTGGTGAGGATCGCCGCCGCCGCGGGCGCGGCTTCCCGGCCGCCGAAGCCGCTGTGCTCGTTGAGCACCACCACCAGCACCTCGGGGTCGCTCGCCGGAGCGAAGGCGGCGAACCAGGCGTGGTCGCGCTCGGCGTACTCCTGCTCCTCTTTCTTCAACCGGACCGCGCCGATCCGCATCACCTGGGCGGTGCCGGTCTTGCCCGCCACCACCACGTCCTTCAGGTGCGCGCGGTAGGCGGTCCCGAGGGCTCGTTCACCACCGCGATCAAGCCCTCGATGATCAGCTGGTGCTCCTCGGGGCTCATCGCCACCTCGCGCACCAGCTTCGGCTGGAAGTCCTTGAGCACCTCGCCGTTGCTCGCCTCGACCCGCCGCACCAGCTGCGGGGTGAAGACCTTTCCCCCGTTCGCCAGCGCCGAGTACATCACCGCCAGCTGCAGCGGGGTGACGTTGACGTCGCCCTGGCCGATCGCGGTGTTGAGCGCCATCCCCTTGGTGTAGCCGCCGGGGATCGCCTTGTTGGCGTACTCCTCGTCGGGGATCACCCCGGGCACCTCGGCGGCGACCGAGAGGTTGGTCACCGCGCCGAGGCCGAAGGTGCGCGCCACCCTGGCGATCGCGTCGATGCCGACCAGGTCGCCCAGCCGGTAGAAGTAGACGTCGCAGCTCATCTGCAGCGCCTTGTGGGCGTCCATCGGGCCGTGGCCGCGCTCGAGGTCGCAGCGCCAGGTGCGGTTGCCGAGCCGGTAACCGCCCGGGCAGTTGATCTGGGTGTGGGGCGTGATCGCCTGCGCGTGGAGCGCCGCGAGCAGGGTGATCGGCTTGAAGGTCGAGCCGGGGTGGTAGTGCTCGGCGACGGTTCGAAAGACCATCGGCTGCAGCGGATCGCGCGACAACTTCGCCAGCTGCTCCGAAGAGACGCGGCCGGTGAGCATGTTCGGGTCGAACGACGGGCGGGAAAGCATCGCGAGGATGAAGCCGGTCTTCGGGTCCATCACCACCACCGCGCCCGCCTTCCCGGGGAAGACGCGTTCCGCCTCGGCTTGAAGCCGGGCGTCGATGCTCAAGATCAGGTTGTTGCCCGGCAGCGGCGTCACCGCCGACTTGTCGATCATCGAGTTGCCCAGCTCGAGGTCGCGCATCACCTCGCCGCGGGCGTTGACGACCTCTTTGCGCCAGCCGTCGCGGCCGCGGAGCACGCTCTCGAAGCCGCGCTCGACGCCGCGCCGGCCGATGTAGTCGCCGAGCGCGTAGGGCGCGCGATCGCCGCCCTCGCTGTTGCCGTTGAGGCGCGCCAGCTCTTCCTGGGTGACCTCGTTCATGTAGCCGAGCACGTGGGAGAGCGCTTCGTGGGTGCGGTAGTCGCGGTGGGGCACCCGTTCGAGATCGACGCCGGCGAGCAGGTGGAGCCGGGCGCCGACCACGTCGGCCTCGTCGCGGCTCAGGTCCACCTGGACCACCATCGGCTGGTAGCGCTGCGGGCCGTGCGCCGCCTTGAGCCGCGCCTCGGTGGAGGCGAGCACCTGCTCGTCCCAGCCGAGGATCTCCGCCAGCTGCGGCAGCACCTCGAGCGCGCAGCGCTGGCAGAACGCGGGCGTCACCGAGACGTCGAACGAGGGCCGGCTGTCGACCAGCACCTCGCCGCGGCGATCGCGGATCTGGCCCCGCGCCGCGCGCATCCGCACTTCCTTGAACTGGTTGTCGGTGGAGAGCGCGTTGAACTCGTCGTAGCGCACGACCATCAACCGGTAGAGGTTGATCGCGAGCACGAACAGCCCGAGGACGAAGAAGCCGCCGAGCCAGAACAGGCGCGGCTTCAACTCCCGGCCCTCGGTGTCTCGTCCCAGCTCCACTAGTGCCTCGACCCGGGTGTGGTGAGCACGGCGAGAAGGCACAGACCGACGCGAGACCGCGCACCCGAGACGCGAGCACGGCAGGCGTGTCCACAGGCACGTCGAGGAGCACAGAGGCGAAGCTGCGCGTCGCAGCAAGAGGATCGAACTTCGCAGCGATCACCACGCCCGGGTCGAGGCACTAGAGCAGGACCCCGGCCTTGGGGCGTTCCTGGCCCGGGTCGAGCTTGAGCAGCAGCGGCCAGAGCAGGAAGGCGACTACCGACGAGAGGACCACCTGCAACGGCACGCCCGACAGCGTCCCCACCACCCCGCCGTCGAGCGAGGTCAACGAGGAGAAGAAGACCACCAGCAGCGCGTGCGCCAGGGTCGCCGCCCCGGTGAGCGCGGCGTAGAGCACCCGAGCGCGGGCATCGACAAAGGACGCCAGCAGCCGGACCCCGAGGAAGGTGAGCACCGCGAGGAACGGGTAGAGCCCGGTCGGGCGGCCGGTGAAGACGTCGAGCAGGTAGCCGAGGCAGAAGGCGGTGAAGGCTCCCTCGGCGGTGTTGGCGCGCAGCCCGAGAAAGACGATCAGCCCGAGGGTGACGTCGATGCGGGTGACGGTGAAGCCGAACGCCTGCACCGCGACCGACTCGACGCACAGCAGCAGCAGCCCGACCGCGAGGGTGACGATGAACCTCATCGGCCCTTCCCCAGTGGCAGCAGCGCCGCCGGTGCGATCGAGCCCGAGACCGGCACCACCAGCACCTCTTCAACCCGCCGCAGGTTCACCGAGGGCACCACCGCGGCGGTGAGGAACATCCCCGTCGCGCGGCGCTGCACGTTCTCCACCCGGCCGATCTTCAAGCCTCTGGGGAAGATGCCGTCGGTGCCAGAGGTGATCACCACGTCGCCGTCGATGACGTCGTTGTCCCGGCCGGCGTTCTCCAGCGACAGTGACTTCCCGTCCCCGGCGCCCACCGCCGTCGCCCGCACCCGCGACCGGGCGATCGTCACCCCCACCCGGCTCGAAGGATCCGACACGAGCATCACGTCGGCGCTGCCACCCACCGAACGCACCACCTGGCCCATCACCCCTTCGGGGGTCACCACCGGCATCCCGGCGTGGACGCTGTGATCCTCGCCCCGGTTGATCCGCACCGAGACGAACTGGGCCGCCGGGTTCAGGCCGATCACCCGCGCGGGGATCTCCGGCTCGACGGTGCTCTCGACGTAGCCGAGCAGCGACTTGAGCCGGGCGTTCTCACCCTCGGCTTCCTTGAGCGCGTTGAGCTCGGCGTGGGTCTGGGCCAGCTCGACCCGCAGCCGGTTCGCTTCCTCGTGCGCGCCGCGAAGCGCCAGGTACCGGGTGACCGAGCCCACCACCCCGTCGACCGCCCAGGTCAAGGCGCTCTGCACTGGCGAGGCGATCGCCAGCACCCCGCGATCGACGAAGTTCGGCTCCCGGCCCTTGTGACCGGAAGACAGGTACGTCGCCAGGGGGTAGAGCAACAGCGCGGCCACGAAGAGGACGTCGCGGTAGCGCTTGAGCAGGGACACCATCAGATCCCTTGCATGTTCAATGGGCAGATCCTACAGGTCAAGCCTTCGTCTTTTTAGCCTTTACGCCCAGCGACAACCCTCAAGTCCCCATGGCCAATCCCGTCGATTCCAAGCGGCTGATCTCCTACATCTTCATCTTCGCCCTGGCGGTGCTGTTCGCGCTGCAGTGGGGCCCGGGCAGCAAGGGCATCAGCCGGGTCGGAAAGGAGACCCCCGAGGACGTCGCCGCGACGGTCAACGGCAAGGAGATCCCGCTCAAGGAGTTCAGCCGGGCCTACGCGGGCCAGCTGCAGAACTTCCGCAGCCAGGGGCTGACCCCGGAAATGGCGAAGCAGTTCGGGCTCCCGCGCCAGGTGATGGACCAACTGGTCAACTTCGAGCTGCTCGCCCAGGCCGCCGACGCGCGGGGCATCTCGGCCTCCGACGACGAGGTGATGGCCCAGCTGCAGAAGGACCCGAACTTCCTCAAGGACGGCAAGTTCGACATGGAGCAGTACCGCCAGGTGCTGCGCGACTACTACCGGATGACCGACGTGGTCTACGAGGGCGACCTCCGCCGGCGGATGGCGGCGGCGAAGATGCTCGACCTGGTCGAGGCGGCCGCGGTCGTCAGCGACGACGAGGTCAAGGCCCGGTACCTGAAGGAGGCCAACAAGGCCAACGCCACCTTCGTCCGCTTCACCGGCACGATGTTCGCCGCCAAGGTGACCCCGCTGAAGCCCGATGAGGCCACCGCCTGGTCGAAGGACCACGCCACCCAGATCGCCGAGTACTACGCCGCCAACGAGATCAGCTACCACCAGGCCGAGCGGGCGAAGGTCCGGCAGATCGTGATCCGCGCCAACAAGGAAGACGGTGAGGCGAAGCTCACCGAGGCGAAGGCGAAGATCGACGGGATCAAGAAAGAGCTGGCCGCGGGCAAGGACTTCGCCGAGCTGGCGAAGCAGTTCTCCGAAGACGTCGAGACCAAGGAGAAGGGCGGAGACCTCGGGCTCGTCGAACGGATGTCGCTGCCTCCCACACTGGCCACCGCGGTCTTCAACTTGAAGGCGGGCGAGGTCACCGAACCGATTCAGACGCCGCTCGGCTGGCACCTGGCGAAGGTCGAGGAGAAGAAGCCCCCGGAGGTCAAGTCACTCGACTCGATGCGAATGGAGATCGCCTCCCAGCTGTATGCGCGCGAGCGCTCGAAGGCGCTGGCGAAGGCCGAGGCGGACAAGGCGCTGACGGCGATGAAGGGCGGCAAGAAGCTGACCGAGCTCTACCCGGCGCCCGCGGGCGACGACGCCAAGCCCAACCGCTTCGCCGCGGAGACCAGGCCCGAAGCGATCACCACCGGCGACTTCAACGCCGCGACGCTCTCCATCCCCCAGCTGGGGACCTCGGCCGAGGCGATGAAGGCGGTCTTCGCCACTTCCGCTCCCGGCCCGCTGACCGAGGTCTACCCGGTCGGCGACGGCTTCGCCGTGCTCAGCGTCGACTCCCGCTCGAAGCCGAGCGACGACGACCTCGACAAGCAGCGCGCCCAGATGAAGGTCGAGGCGATCAAGGCGAAGCAGTTCGAGCTGCGCGAAGCCTTCATGAAGTCGCTGAAGCAGACCGGCACCGTCGTGGTCAACGACCGGGTGCTGGACAAGATCTCCGAAGGCTGACGGCTCGACCGATGCTGCGCCGGCTGGTGACGATTCCAGCGGTGTGGCTCGGCACGGCTCTGTTGACGTCGCTGCTGCCGGCGCTGCTCCCGCTGGCGCTGGTCGTCGATCTGCTGCGCGGCCGGTGGAAGCTCCCTTCGCTGCGGGTGCTGCTGTTCGGGCTCTGCTTCGGGTGGATCGAGTCACTGGGGATCTGGAGCCTGGCCGCGGTGGGCCTGTTCACGCTCGGCCGCCCGGCGGCGCGCCTCGAGCTGACGTTCGCAGTGCAGCGGCGCTACACCGCCGCGCTGTTTCGGTCGGTGTGCAGCACCCTCTCGCTGAAGTTTGACGTCGATGGAGACTCCCTGGCCGACGCCGGCCCGCTGGTGGTCTGGGTCCGCCACACCAGCATCGTCGACACCCTCGTGCCCGGGGTGTTCCTCGCTGGCGCGCACGGCTTGAGGCTGCGCTACGTGCTCAAGCGAGAGCTGCGCTGGGGACCTTGCCTCGACATCGCGGGCGCCTGGCTGCCCAATCACTTCGTCTCTCGTGACGGCGTCGACAGCGAAAAGGAGATCTGGGCGGTGGGGGCGCTGAAGTCGGGCCTGGGGCCCGGCGAAGGGGTACTGCTCTACCCCGAGGGGACGCGCTTCACCGAGTCGAAGCGGGCCCGCGCGCTTGCGAAGATGACGCCGGCGCTCCGCGCTCCGGCCGAACGGCTGCGCCACCTGATGCCGCCACGCCTGGGCGGGACCCTGGCGCTGCTTCGGGCCGAGCCGAAGTGCGACGTCCTCGTCATCGGCCACCGTGGTCTCGAAGGTTTCGCCTCGGTGCGCGACATCTGGGCCGGCACGCTGGTCGGCGGGAGAATCGAGGTGAAGTTCTTCCGGCTCCCGGCGGCGCAGATCCCCGCGGAGCACGACGCGCAGGTGGCGTTCGTCTACGAGGCCTGGCAGCGGCTCGACGACTGGCTCGGCCGCTGAATCAGGCGCCGCGGGCGACCCGGGCCAGCGCGGCCTTCGAGGTCCCGCGCTTCGCCTTGCCCAGCGTCGGGCGAAGCGCGCGGTTTCCCCGGGCCAGCGCCATCACCTGCTCGATCGCAAACGGCTTGGCGAGGCAGGCGACCGCACCCGCCTTGATCGCGCTGGCGACGATGTCCGGCCGGTGGAGCGCGGTGATCGCGATCAACGTCACGTTGCTGAGCGAGGCGTGCGCCTTCACCCGCCGGCAGACCTCGAACCCGTCGAGCCCCGCCATGTTCAGGTCGATCAACAGCGCGTCCGGCTTGAGCTCGCCCAGTTGCAGCAGCGCCTCCACCCCAGAGGTGGTGCAGACCAGCTCGACCTCCGCGGCCAAGGGCTTGAAAGCGCGTTCGATCGCCCGGAGCGCGATCGGCTCGTCATCGACGACCAATAGCCGCACCCGGGTGTCGATCGCCCGGAGCTCGGGTGGGACCGGCAGGGAGTTGTCGACCAGGTAGCGCCGCAGGTCCTCGGCCTGAACCCGCCGATGCCCGCCCGCAGTGCGCCAAGCCTTGAGCATGCCCCGGTCGATCCACTTGGCAACGGTGAACGGATGAACCTGCAGAATCTTGGCGGCGTCGTGGGTCGTGAAGAGATGATCCATGTTGGAACTCACACGATAGCAACTTCGCGGGAATTAGCCCGGTGTCGCGTCAGGTTCCGACCGCCACCGAGTTTCGCCCCGCGGCCTTCGCCCGG
>JAYVRT010000789.1:0-4077 GCA_043776025.1 Archangiaceae bacterium
GGCTATGCGTTCGAGGCCGGCGGCGTCGCGGTCACCCTCTCCGGCTTCACCTCGCCGATCACCGGCACCGCTTCGGTCACGACCCAGCAGGTCGCGGACCTCAAGGCGGGCAAGTGGTACGTCAACGTCCACAGCACCACCAACTCGGGCGGAGAGATTCGCGGAACCCTGCTTCGCACGGGTGAGCAGCTGTACCGGTCGACGCTGCTCGGCGCCAACGAGGTGCCGGCGGTGACCAGCAGCGCGACGGGGGCGATTCAGGTGGTCCTCTCGGCCGACAGCACCAAGATCAACGTCCACGGCGTCTTTGCCGGCCTGACCCCGACCGCGGGCCACCTCCACACCGGGGCCGCGGGCGCCAACGGCAACGTCGCCGTGACGCTGGTGCTCGGCACCGGCGTCATCACCGGCGTCGACCTCGCGGTTACCACGGCCAACGTCACCAGCCTCAACGCGGGGTCGATCTACGCGAACCTTCACACCGCCACCAACTCGGGCGGCGAGCTCCGCGGTCAGCTGACCCAGCCGTAAACAGCCTCGCCGGTCAGTAACGCGCGGCCTCGGAGAGCGATCTCCGGGGCCGTTCGTCGTTGGAGGCACCTGGGGCGGACCCCGTGTTAGATCCTGCGCCATGAACACTCAGATTTTCCGTGAGTACGACGTCAGGGGCATCGTCGACGAGGATCTCACCGACGATGTCGTGGAGAAGCTCGGCAAAGGCCTTGGCACGATGGTCAAGCGCAAGGGCGGGCGGACGATCGTCGTCGGCCGCGACGCCCGCTTGAGCTCCCCCAAGTACAACGAGCTGTTCATCAAGGGCGTGACGTCGACCGGGCTCCACGTCATCGACGTCGGCGTCGTGCCCACCCCGTGCGTCTACTACGCCGCCAACACCCTGCCGGTCGACGGGCTGGCGATGATCACCGGCAGCCACAACCCGTCGCAGTACAACGGGTTCAAGATGGGCGTCGGGAACACCACCTTCTACGGCGAGACCATTCAACAGCTGCGGAAGATGATCGAGGCGTCCGACTACGAGAAGTCCGACCGCAAGGGTGGGGTGAGCCAGTTCGACGTCGTCACCCCCTACCTCCACTTCTGCAAGTCGACGGTGAAGGTCGGCCGCAAGGGGATGAAGGTGGTCGTCGACGCAGGCAACGGCGTCGGGGGCATCACCGCGGTCCCCCTGCTCAAGTCGCTCGGCTACGACGTGGTCGAGTTGTTCTGCGAGCCCGACGGACTGTTCCCCAACCACCACGCCGACCCGACGGTGGCGAAGAACCTCGAGCACCTGATCGCCGCGGTGCGCAAGCACAAGGCCGAGGTCGGGGTCGCCTATGACGGCGACGCGGATCGCATCGGCGTCGTCGACGAGCATGGAGAGATCATCTGGGGCGACAAGCTGATGATCCTCCTCTCCCGCCACGTGCTCAAAGACGAGCCGGGCGCGGCGATCGTCGGCGAGGTCAAGTGCAGCTTCACCCTCTACGACGACGTCGCCAGGCACGGCGGAGTGCCGATCATGTGGAAGACCGGCCACTCGCTGATCAAGGCGAAGATGAAGGAGTCGCACGCCGCGCTCGCCGGGGAGATGAGCGGCCACATCTTCTACAAGAACCGCTTCTTCGGCTTCGACGACGCGACCTACACCACCGCCCGCCTGCTGGAGATCCTCACCCACGAGAAAGAGCCGCTGTCGAAGCAGCTGGCCGACGTGCCGGTCACCTACAGCTCGCCCGAGCTGCGCGTCGACACCGTGGAGGAGAAGAAGTTCGCGCTGGTGACACACTGCACCGAGCTGCTGCGGAAGAAGGGGCTGACCCTCAATGAGATCGACGGCGTCCGTGCCACCTGGCCCGACGGCTGGGGCCTGATCCGCGCCTCGAACACCACGCCGCTGCTCGTCGTCCGCTACGAGGCGACGACGAAGGACCGCCTGGTGGAGATCCAGAAGCTCATCGACGGCACCATCGAGCAGGCGAAGAAGGAACTGGGCGCGTGAGCCTCGTCGAGGAGCTCAACGCATGGTGACCGCGCTCGCCCTCGGGCTCGACCTCGGCGGCACCCACACCCGCGCCGCGGTGGTGGATCGCTCGACCGGCAAGGTGGTCACCTCGGTGAAGGACGTGCACTCCGACCGGACGCCCGAGGGCGTCGTCGCCTCGATGGCGCGCGTGGCGAAGGCCGCGGCGAAGGCGGCGGGAGTAGACGAGGCGCTGCCCTGCGGCGTCGGCGCCGCGGCGCAGCTCAATGGCGACGTCGTCACCCTCGCGCCCAACCTCGGCTGGCGGAACATCCCCTTCGGGGCGCTGCTCGCCAAACAGTTCGGCCGCCCGGTGAAGGTGGTCAACGACCTCAAGGCCGCCGCGTGGGGCGAGTTCAAGGCCGGCGTCGCCAAGGGCCACACCGACAGCTACACGCTCTTCGTCGGCTCGGGCATCGGCAGCGCGATCATCTCCGGCGGGCGGCTGGTGATGGGCCACGGCGGCGTCGCCGGCGAGGTCGGCCACTTGAAGGTCCTCCTCGAGGGCGGCCGCAAGTGCGGCTGCGGCGAGCTCGGCTGCCTCGAGGCCTACGCCGGTGGAGTCCAGCTGGAGAGCTGGATGAAGGAGAACGGTCTGACCGGCGGCGCGGTCGAGCTCGAGCAGCGGGCGCATGCAGGTGACGCCAAGTCGCTCGAGCTTTGGGACTTCGCCTCGTCGCACCTGGCCTGGGTGGTCGCCAACCAGGTGACGGTGCTCAACCCCGGCTGCGTCGTCCTCGGGGGCGGGGTGCTCACGCGCTGCCCGAAGATGGTGGAGCGGATCAAGCAGACGGTCGCCCGGCGCACCCTCGCTGCCAGCCAGACCGGGCTGACGATTGGTCTCGCCGCCCTCGGAGACGACGCCGGAGTGGTCGGCGCGGCGATGCTCGCCGCCGAGACCTAGCTAGCCGCGTCGGGGCATCACGCCCTTCTCCTCGAGCAACTCCTTCACCGCGCGGAGAATGGTCGCGGTCTTCGTCTGGTTCGCCCGCGCCGCTTCGAGGCGCGCCAGGTCCGCCTGGGTCAAGGCGATGCCGCTCGCCCGGCGCAGCGGGTCGGGCTCCCTGCCGTCCGGCCGGGGCGGCATCGTGGTGTCCATCTGGATGTCGGCGTCGGTCGGCACGTCGCGGGTCACAGCCCGCCGCGCGCGGTTGCTCACCACCTTCGGCTCCTGCCCCCGGTAGTGCTTGGCGATCGCGTTGCGGATCTCGGTCTCGCTCGCGAGCAGCGCCTGCACCCGCACCCCGGCGCGGACCTTCACCGCGTCGATCACGTCGAGCTCCGAAGGGTCCACCATCGCCAGCGACATCGTCCGATCTCGCAGCGAGACCGGGAAGACGCAGTGCTCGTCGCAGAACTTCGGGTCGAGCTTGCCCAGCGCCCCCGCGTCCTTGTGCACCGTGCCCAGGTGGGAGACCGGGTGGCCAGTGGCCTTGCCGATCACCGCCATCACCTCGTCCTCTTCGGCGAACCCAAGGTCCGCCAGGATCTTCGGCAGCCGGCCACCCCAGTTGCCCAACTTCGCCATCGCGCTGCGCAGCTGGAGCTCGTCGATCACGTTCGCCTTGACGAGGATGGTCGCGAGCCGCTCGGTGTCTTTGCGTGACGTCATCGGGCGCTGAGCCTACCAGATCGTGCTCCAGCGGCTCCCCGCTCCCCGCCGGCGGTGGTCAGCTGTGCCGGCGCAGCTTGCGCGCGAGGGCCCCCCGGCTGATTCCCAGCTGGGCCGCCGCCCGGCTCTGGTTTCCCCCTGCCGCGGCGAGCGCGTCGCGAATCAACTTCGCCTCTGCCTGGGCCAGGGCACCGATTGCGCCGCCGGGCTCAGGCGCCTCGTCGGTCAGCTCCGGAGGCAGCAACTCCACTCCGAAGGGGCCGTCCGCCGGCGCGAGAATCATCGCGCGCTCGATGACGTTGCGCAGCTCCCGGACATTTCCTGGCCAGCGGTAGGCGAGTAGCCGTTGTTCCGTCTCGGGGTCGAGGCCGGTCGCCTTCTTGTGAAAGGTGCGGGCGTAGGTCGCGGTGAAGAGCCGGGCGAGCGCGAGGATGTCCTCCGC
>JAYVRT010000790.1:0-4071 GCA_043776025.1 Archangiaceae bacterium
CTCGGTATCGCACGAGCAGCGCTCGATACGAGCGTTCGTTACGCGAAGGAGCGAAAGAGCTTCGGGGTGACGATCTCGAGCCACCAGGCGATCCAGTTCATGCTCGCCGACATGGCGACGGAGCTCGACGCCGCCCGGCTGCTGACGTTGCGCGCGGCGCTGATGAAGGACCAGGGTGCGCGGCACTCGCAGCAGAGCGCGATGGCCAAGCTCTACTCCAGCGAGATGGCCGGCCGGGTGACGAACAAGGCGCTGCAGATCCACGGGGGCATGGGCTACTCGAAGGAGATGGACGTCGAGCGCCACGTCCGCGACGCGCGCATCACCGAGATCTACGAAGGGACGAGCGAGATCCAGCGCATCGTCATTTCCTCCAACATGCTCAAGGATTGACCTGAAATGACCCTGCTCGCCCTGACCGTCGCCGCCACGCTGTGCGCCGCTCCGCCGCCGAAGTCGAAGCCGGCGGCCAATGACACGATGAAGAACCTGGTGAAGGACGCGGTCGCTCCGACCCCGGCGTCGACGACCGCCGACGGTGGCGTCGTCGAGCGGCCCGGCCCCAACGTGGAGAAGATGCCGTTCAACCCCGACAGCATCAAGACGGTGGTCGCCTACTACCAGCCGCAGATTCAGGCCTGCTACGAGGAGACGCTGGCGGTGAAGGACAAGGACGTCGAGGGGAAGCTCGTCACCTCGTTCATGATCACCCCCGAGGGCATGGTGAAGAAGCCGGGGATCGTGAAGAAGGGGACGACGCTGAAGGATGCGCGGCTCCACGACTGCGTGATCGCGGTGATCTCGGCGATGGCGTTCCCCAAGCCGGGCGACAACAAGGATCACCCGATCGAGTACCCGTTCAACCTCAAGGCGACGCACTAGGGGCGCGATGCAGCTCGAGCTGACCCAGACGCAGAAGCTGATCCGTGAGACCGCGGGGCGGTTCGCGCGAGAGGTGATCGCTCCGCAGGCGCGGGAGACCGACCGCCAGGAGCGCTTCCCCGCGGCGACCTACGCCCAGCTGGCCGAGCTCGGGCTGCTGGGGGTGAATCTTCCGGCGGACGTCGGGGGCGCCGAGGCGGGCGTCGTCTCCTACGCGCTGGCGATGATCGAGATCTCCGCGGCCTGCGCCTCGACGTCGGTGGGGATGGCAGTCACCAACATGTGCGGCGAGCTGATCAACGCCTTCGGCACGCTGGCGCAGCAGCAGAAGCACGTGACCGCGTTGACGTCGGGCAAGGCGGTCGTAGGCGCCTTTGCGCTCTCCGAGCCGCACGCGGGATCCGATCCGGGCGCGATGAGGACGCGGGCGGAGAAGAAGGGCGACAGGTGGGTGCTCAACGGCGCGAAGCAGTGGATCACCTCCGGGGCCTACGCCGGCGTGATGGTCGTCTGGGCGCGGACCAGCGGCGAGGGCAACCGCGGGCTGTCGTGCTTCATCGTCGAAGGGAAGACGCCGGGGCTGATCGTCGGCCGGCACGAAGACAAGATGGGGCTGCGCGGGTCGAACACCGTGCCGCTGACCTTCGAGAACTGCGAGCTGCCGCTCGACGCGCTGCTGGGCAAAGAGGGCGACGGCTTCAAGCTGGCGATGATCGCGCTCGACGGCGGGCGGATCGGGATCTCGGCCCAGGCCTGCGGCATCGCGCGGGCGGCGATCGAGGCGTCGGTGCGGTACGCGAAAGATCGCCAGGCCTTCGGCAAGCCGATCGGCGAGTTCCAGGCGCTGCGCTTCATGCTCGCGGACATGCAGGTGCAGTGCGACGCCGCCGAGCTGCTCTGCCTGCGGGCGGCGTTCCTCAAGGAAGCGAAGAAGCCGTTCAGCCGCGAGGCCTCGATGGCGAAGCTCTACGCGAGCGAGATGTGCAACCGCGTCTGCGACCGCGCGGTGCAGATCCACGGCGGCTACGGGTACCTCGACGAGTTTCCGGTGGAGCGCTACCTGCGCGATGCCCGGGTGACGACGATCTACGAAGGCACCAGCGAAGTGCAGCGGCTGGTGATCGCGCGAGAAGTGATCAAAGCGGCCGGCGCATGAACGGGAACCACGGAAAATGAACAAGCTCCTCTTGCTGGCCGTCGCGGGGGCGCTGTGCTCCTGTGGACCGAAGCCCAAGCCGGTCTTCGACGGCGGCCCGGATGATGCGGGCGTCGACGCAGGCGTCGATGCGGGGCGAACCCGGGGCGAGGAACCGGCCACCGGCTACACCAGCGCGATCGAACTCCCCATGGGCAACGGAGCGACGGTGCGGGTGGGTGTCTCGGCCTCGCTCGCGCTCGACCAGTTCCAGCACCCGATGGTCGCGGCGATCCTCACTGACCCGAACAACGACGGGGTCCGCATCGACGACATCCTCGTCTTCACCCGCTGGGACGGCGTCGCCAAGCAGTACCAGGTGCCGGTCACGGTCGGACCGGTGGGTGTGATCGAGATCAGCGAGCCGAACCGGCAGGTCTCGCTCTCGCGCGATCCGAGCACGGGGTCGATCGGCGTGGCGTTCATCAACGATCAGAAGCAGGTCCGGATCGCGATCTCCAACGACGAAGGCGCCAACTGGTCGCTCGAGACCGCGACGCTCAACGGGACCTCGGGGCACCTGGTGAGCAACCCGGTGTTGGTGCTCGAGAACGGCGCGGTGCACGTCGCCTACTTCGAGGCCGAGGCGCAGTGCGGTGCGACGGACTGCGGCGAGGTGATCTACCGGCACCGGCAGGGGAAGGCGGCCTTCATCGACGCGGTCAGTCCGGTCGCGGCGGGGGGCGAGGTGACGTTGGCCAAGCCGATCGCGCTGGCGGTCGATTCGGATCGCAAGGCCGCGCTGGCGTACTTCTCGGCCCTGAGCGCGCCCGGCTCGGCCGTGAGCCTGTTGTTCTGGCGGCCGGACGGAGCGGTCACCCAGAAGGTCGCCGACTCGGGCACGGCGGTGCTGCTCAAGCCGGTCTCGGTGAGCCTCGCGTTCGAGGGCAACAAGCCCCGGCTCGCCTACCACTTGCCGTCGGCCACGGTCGCCAACGCCCAGCTCTGGTACGCGCCGGCCTCGGACAGCGCCGGGACGACGTTCGTGCCCGCCGACATCCCGCGCAACAGCGCTGGCGCCACGTTCGAAGGGACGCAGTCGTACCAGTCGTTGGCGTTCGACTCGACGGGGAAGGTGGCGATCGCCGCGTTCCACAACCAGTCGCCGGTTCAGCAGCAGTGCACCGGCGGGCCGAAGGTGGCGCGCGCCGCCGCGGGTACCAGCACCTTCACCGTGTGCCGCGCCGACACCGCCGGCACGTTCGGTTTCGCCGGAGAGTGGATCAACGTCGCGTTCCACAAGCCGTCGAAGGTCACGCTGCTGTTCACCTACGAGAGCAACGCGAACCCGAACCTCCCGAAGGGTGGGGTGGTCGTCTATCGCGAGCCTTGAGCGCCGGGCCCCACGGGTGGCCGACGAGCAGTGCTGGCCCGGGCTCCAGCGTCCGGGTCCAGCCGAAGAAGGTCTCCTGGACCCACGGCGTGAGGAAGCGCTGGGCGCCGAGGAAGACGGCGAACGACGCGAGCAGCACGCCGATGCGATCGGCCCACCCTCGAGGCCGATCGACGAAGTCGTCGATCACCGGTCGCGGCTGTGGTCGTGGCTCAGCATCGCCCTGAGCGCGGCCTGGACCTCTTCGAGCGACGGCACGCGCCGCACGACCGGCGTCTTGGGCGACGGCGGCAAGCTCAGCGGGTGGGTGACCTTCAGTGGGAAGTCGTCGTAGGCGCCGGACTTGTCGGCGTCGATCAGGATCGGGTTGGTGAAGCCCGAGGGCCGCGCGTCGCCTTCGCTGCAGATACCTCCGGTGCACTTCACCGAGCCCCACGCCATCGGGAACAGGCTGCGGCTGGCGGTCCCGCCTCGGACCATCGCGACGTACCAGGTGTCGGCGGTAGGGCTGACGGTGAACTTCTGCACCACATGGATCTTCCGGAACGTCCCCGGGCCCGGGACCGCCTCGAGCGGCAACGTGGTGGGATCGAGCGTCTTCTTCTGGAGGATTCGATTCTCCGGCCAGTCGGAGTTCGAGACGCCGTTGAGCGCCTCGCGG
>JAYVRT010000791.1:0-4068 GCA_043776025.1 Archangiaceae bacterium
GTCCCGTCACCGTCCTTGTCGTCGACGACGACCACGCGAACCTGGATTCGGTGTGCAAGATCTTCCAGCGCGAAGGCGTGCCGACGCTGAGCGCCCCCAACGGCACCGAGGCGATCGAGCTGCTGCGCCGCCCCGAGGTCGGGGTGATGGTCACCGACCTGATGATGCCCGGCGTCGACGGGCAGGAACTGCTCAAGGCCGCGCGGGCGATGCGCCCCGACGTCGAGGTGGTGCTGATGACCGCCTACGCCACCGTCGAGACCGCGGTGAGCGCGATGCGCGACGGCGCCTACGACTTCATTACCAAGCCGCTCAAGCGTCACTCGCTGGTGAAGGCGGTGCAGAAGGCGATGGAGAAGCAGGCGCTGGTCGCCGAGAACCGGGACCTCAAGGCCCAGCTGGCGGCGGTCGGCCCGCGGACGATGATTGGCCAGTCGCCGGCGTTCCGGGCGTTCCTCGAGACGCTCCACCAGGCGGCGCCGTCGACGGCGACGGTGCTGCTGATCGGCGAGTCGGGCACCGGCAAGGAGCTCGCGGCCCGGGCGATTCACGAGCAGTCGCCTCGAGTGAAGGGTCCGTTCGTGGCGCTCAACTGCGCCGCCCTGCCCGAGACGATCCTCGAGGCCGAGCTGTTCGGCGTCGAGAAGGGCGCGTTCACCGGCGCGGTCGCGCGAAAAGAAGGCCGCTTCGAGCGCGCCGACGGCGGAACGCTGTTCCTCGACGAAGTCGGAGAGATGAGCCCGGGCGCGCAGGTGAAGCTGCTGCGGGTCCTGCAGGAAGGGGAGCTCGAGCGCCTCGGCGGCACCAGCACGATCAAGGTCGACGTCCGCGTCGTCGCCGCCACCAACAAGGATCTCCAGCGGGAGATCGCCGAGGGCCGGTTCCGCGAGGACCTCTACTTCCGCCTCAACGTCGTCGAGGTGCGGATCCCCTCGCTCGCCAGCCGCCGCGAGGACGTGCTGATGCTCGCCGACCACTTCCTCCGGCGGTTCGTGGCGAAGAACAACAAGGCGCTCAAGGGGTTCTCCGAGGACGCGCGGAGCCTGCTGGAGAACTACGCCTGGCCGGGAAACGTGCGCGAGCTGGAGCACGCGATCGAGCGGGCGGTGGTCCTCTGCCGCGCCGACGTGATCGACGTCCCCGATCTGCCCGAGTCAGTGCGCAAAGGGCCGATCGGCGCGGCGAGCCAGATCGTGATCCCGATCGGCACCCCGATGGAAGAGATCGAGCGGCGGGTGATTCACGAGACGCTGCGTCACACCAAGGGCGACAAGAACCTCGCCGCCCGGCTGCTCGGCATCGCGGCCCGGACGATCTACCGCAAGCTCGCCGCCGACGAGGCCGAGCTGCAGAAGGTCGCGGTCCCTCCCGAGAGCTGATAAGCGAGGCGTCGATGCGACGCGCGCTGCTCCTCGGTCTGCCTCTGTTGGCCTGCGCTGCTCCCGTCGCCGTCCCGACTGACGCGGGCTTCGACGCAGGGCTCGAGGACGCGGGAGCCGACGCCGGCTTCGATGGAGGCGTCGACGCCGGGAGCAAGGCAGCCGCCTGCGCCAGCGTCTTCGGGTCGGGGTTGACCGCGAGCTTCGGGCGGATGGATGGGGTGGTGACCGCGGTGGTGACGCCGTCGGACACCCAGTGCGCGCTGCCCAACTCGGATCACGTCGTGGTCCAGGTCGGTACCGACGCCGGCATCTTCCGGATGGTGGTGAACGTGCTCTCCAGCTTCGGCGATCCGGACGTCCGGTTCGCCGCGGTGAGCGCGCCGTTGAGCGGCGGCGTCTGGGTGGAGGGTTGGCACCCCAACGCCAGCCTCGACTACCCGACCGCGTTCGGCCTGCACTCCGACGGTGGGTTCACGCCGATGAAGATGGCCGCGCTGGTGCAGCGCGTGTCCGACGAGCTCACCATCGGGGCGCGGATCTCGGTCTTCGCCACCAGCTCGGGCGGGACGTACAGCGACAGCACGCACCTGATTCATCGCAACGGCAGCAACCACGACGGCGCGCTGGTGCTCGACCCGGAAGCGACGAACGCAAAGTGGCTGTTGTTCCACTTCGCGAATCAGAGCTTCTAGGCTTCCAGACCTGGCCTCGCCGGCGGGTGTTCGTCGCCACGTCGGCGAACAGCCGCGCAGACGAACCGAAACTCAGTGGTGGTGATGCCCGTGCCCGCCGAACCGCTCCATTCGCTGGTGTGACTTCCGCAGCTCGACGATCGCCTGCTCCCGGGCCGGCCCGGCAGGCGCCCCGTCGGCCACCGCATGCCACCGCCGGTCGAGCTCCCCGAGGAACTCACCGTCATTCTCCGCGTTCGCCTTCTCTCCCAGCTGCACCAGCGGAGCGATCGCGTGCTCCGCGGCCTTGAGGTGAATCAGCGCATCGACCCCAGAGACCCGCGCGTACTCGTCGCGCGCGGCGTCGTCGGCGATCGCCCGCAACTTCGCGACCGCCGTGGCGTGGTCCCCCTTGGCGGCGATCACCAGCGCGGCCGAAACGCCCTGGCGCACCGGAAACAGCGTCTCCTCGACGCCGACGAAGCGATCCGCGAACTCCGCGTGTCCTTCGCGCGCGAGCCCCTCGGCCATCAGGTCGAGCGTCTCGATCGACCCGGAGAGCACCATCACCACCTCGGCCATGAAGTGGTCGCGGCGTTCGCCCGGCGGAGGCAACCGCTTGAGCACAGCTTCGAGCGAGTCGAACTTCTCGGTCACCGGCGGCGCGGACTCCCGCTTGCGCAGTGCGACCAGCGCGGTCATCAACTGCGTCAGCGCATCGATGACGTCGAGCGGCTGGAGCAGATCCGGCGCGAGCCGCCGCCACAGCTCCTCGATCGCCGGCGCGGGCAGCTTCGCGAACTTGCCGGTGCCCTTCCACAGCCCGTGCCAGCTCTGGGCGATCGTCAGTGGGTAGAACAGCTCGGCCTGCGCCCGGAAGGAGATCGAATCGACCGACACCCCGTAGTGGGTGAGCGTGCCGAGGATCGCCCCGAGCGAATATTCCTTGAGGCCCTTCTCCTGCCACTGCTTGTCCAATCGTTCGGTGGTCATCAGTCCTCGAAGCTCCCGTGCCGGCCGGCGCCGCCGGAGAAGCGTTGGGCGCCCGCGAGACTCTCGGTCTCGAGCGTGGACCTGCCCGTGAGAAACTCCTGCCGCAGCGCCTCGGGCAGCGGCGCATCGAACGCGCCGTACGCCGAGCGCCGGTCGGCGTTCATGCACAGCTGGGGGAACTCACACAGCTCCAGCGCCAGCTTCTCCGCCGCCACCCGCGACTCCCCGCAGGGGACGACCCGGTTCACCAGGCCGATCGCCAGCGCCTCGGGCGCGAGCACCGGCCGGCCGGTGAGGATCAGATCCAGCGCGCGCGACAGGCCGATCAACCGCGGCAGGCGCACTGTCCCCCCGTCGATCAGCGGCACTCCCCACCGGCGGCAGAAGACGCCGAGGACGCTGTCGTGCTCGGCGACCCGCAGGTCGCACCAGAGCGCGAGCTCGAGGCCACCCGCGACCGCGTGTCCGGCGATCGCGGCGATCACCGGCTTCTTCAGCAGCATCCGCGACGGCCCCATCGGCCCATCGCCGTCTGGCTCGAGCCGGTTGAAGTTCCCCGCGGCGACGGCCTTGAGATCGGCGCCCGCGCAGAACGCTCCGCCCTCGCCGAAGAGCACGCCGACCTTCGCGGTGGCGTCTTCGTCGAAGGCGCGAAACGCGTCCGCCAGCTCGAGTGCAGTCGCGCGATCGACGGCGTTGCGCCGCTCGGAACGCGCGAGCACCACCGTCGTCACCGGTCCGTTTTTCTCGACTCGAACGTTGCCCATGCGCGCTTCATACCGGGCCGCGGCGGGTAATTGCCGCCGAAATTCCCCCGAAGGTGACGGCTCAGCCCGCCTCGAACGGCGGCCCCCGCGGCAGTGGCAACTCCCCCGCGACGTGCCTAGAAGCGCGCCCGATGGACGCGCGCACCGAAGCGATCTCCGCCGTCGTCGCCCGCCACGGCGCGACGCTGACCTCGTGCAAGCCACTGTACGGCGGCGCCTGCCAGGAGAACTTCCGGGTCGACCTCACCCTCAAGG
>JAYVRT010000792.1:0-4052 GCA_043776025.1 Archangiaceae bacterium
GTCCCTCAAGGGCGAGCCGGTCTCGAGCTTCGAGACCCGCGTCATCACCCACAACGGCAAAGAGGTGAAGGTCGCCTTCGCCACCTCGTCGGTGATGACCCAGACCGGAGAAGTCGAGGGCGTCATCGCCATCGGCCAGGACCTGACGCGGATGCGCGAGCTCGAGCGCCGGGTGATTCAGGCGGAGAAGCTCGCTTCGCTGGGCCAGCTGGCGGCGAGCGTGGTTCACGAGATCAACAACCCGATGACCGCGGTCGCCACCTACGCCGACGCGCTGCTCAAGCGCACCATCGGGCAGCCGGCCTCCGACCCGAGCGACGTCGAGAAGTACCGGAAGATTTCCGAGAACAGCGACCGGGTGCTCCGCTTCACCCGCGACCTCGTCAGCTACGCGCGGCCGGCGCAGGAGAAGCCGGAAGAGGTGGACTTGAACCTCACCGTCGAGCGCGCGATCGGGTTCTGCGACCACGTGCTGAAGAAGCACGGCGTCACGCTCGACCGCCACTTCAGTGAAGTGCCGCACTTCCTCGCGGTGCGGCAGAACCTGATTCAGGTGTTCGTCAACCTCATCACCAACGCGTGTCACGCGACCGCGAACGGCGGGGTGGTCACCATCAGCACCCGCACCGAGGGAGCGCACGTCATCGCCTCGGTCAGCGACACCGGCAGCGGGATGTCGGCGGAGCTGCAGGCGAAGATCTTCGAGCCCTTCTTCACCACCAAGCCGGACGGCAAGGGAACGGGGTTGGGGCTGTCGATCGTCCAGGGGATCCTCGAGAACCACGGCGGGAGCATCTCGGTGACGAGCGTCGTCGGCAGCGGGACCACATTCACGCTCAAGCTGCCGATGGTCACCCAGACGTAGGGCGGGTGGCGCGGTGTACGCAGCGGGAGCGGGACTCCAACCGCAGAGGAAGGCTGAGAGGCGGGGCGGGGTGCATCCGCCGGTGCTCTCCCGCGGCCTCCAGGCAGCCCGAGCTCGGGGCGCTTGCCCTCGACCTCGCCACGGTCTTGACAGGCCGGAGACCCGCCGCAGGCTGGCAGGGCGCGTCGCAGTGCCCGGTCGATGACCCGGACGTGTCTGCCACCACTGGACGCGGTGACCACCGGTGACCGGTGGTGGGTACCGCCAGTGGTGGTTGCGGCCACGGTTGCGTCGAGGCCGGGCGGGAGACCCTTCCGCGAAGGTTATTATTATTAATCATAAGCTTCGCGCGAAGGTCGGCTCCCCCGCGGGCAGCCCGGACCGCGAGCCTGCGGCGGACCCCTTTCCCTGCCGAACGGACGCTGCCCTCGAGCGGCCGCCGACGTTCCGCCAGACCTCAACCGTCAGCCGTCGCTCTCGTCGAGCTCGCGCGCGAACTCGTCCTTGGTGATGAGCCCCTTGCGCGCCATCACCCGCAGCAGCGCCCAGAACTTCTTCTCCAGCTTCTCCACCGCCTCGGGATCCACCGGGGTGCCGAAGAGAAACGCGAGGTCGTCCTTGAGGCCCTTGGCGGCCGCGGCGGGCGGCAGCTCCTGGCCGACGACGATCGCGCCCTGCACGATGTCCATCGGCTCGTCCTCGGCGGGTGCGGCGACGACCTTCATCGCCCCGGGCTTGCTCGCCGGCAGGGGCTTGCCCGGCTCTCCCTGGCCCTTGTGGTAGTAGCGCAAGATCGCCGCCCGGATGTTCGACAGCGTCGCCATCCGCACCGCGACCGTCAGCCCGGTGGTGAATTCGATCTCCTGGATCGCCGGGGTGTTCAGCGGGTCGGCCATCGCCACCAGCAGTTGCTTGCGTTCTCCGCCGCGATCCAGCCCCCAGGGGAACAGGTCGTTCTGCTCGCAGAAGCGGGCGCGCAGCATGTGCACCGCGCTCCAGTCGGGGGCCTGGTCGAGTGCAACCAGCGGAATCCCCAGCGCTTCCGAGAGCGCCGAGGCCAGCAGCGCCTCGCTGACGTACCCTTTTTGGACCAGCAGCACCCCCAGCCGCTCATGGGTCCGCTTCTGCGCCACGAGGCACGCGTCGAGTTGGGGTTGGGTAAGGGCCCCCTTTTCGAGCAGCAGTTCCCCCAGTCGCTTCCGAGCCATAAAGAGGTGCGGAGATTGACACCCATTTTTTCGGCTGGGTAGAGTCCGCCGTCTTTTTGGGGAAAGAGCTAAATCCTGATCCACTCCGCCAAGGAGGTTGTCAGGTACGCAGGCCATCACGGCTTACGTTTCACTGGAGGCTACACCGCAATGAACTTTGGGAATCTCAGCCTGCTGGCCGCCGAGGCCGCTCACGGTAGCGAAGGCGGCATCTTCGATCTGATCGCAGCCCGCTGGACGAAGGGTGGCGCCGGTATGTACCCGATCGCCCTGTGCCTCGTCATCGCGCTCGCGATCATGGTCGAGCGGGTGATCGTGCTCTACTTCTCCGCGTCGATTAACAAGGACGGCTTCCTCCGTGGCCTGAAGAAGCACATCTACGCAGGCGACCTCGACAAGGCGATCAACTACGTCGCCGGCCAGAAGCCGACCCCGCTCACCAACGTCATCAAGTCGGGCCTGATGAACGTCCCCAAGGGCGAGGAAGAGGTCCAGGCCGCGCTCGACGAGGCCGCGCTCCGCGAGACCCCGAAGCTCGAGGCCCGCACCGGCTACCTCGCGATGCTCGGTAACGCCGCGATGCTCTCCGGTCTGCTTGGAACCGTGAACGGCCTCATCGGCTGCTTCGAAGCGGTCGCGAACGTCAACCCGGCCGACAAGGCGACGATTCTCGCCGCCGGTATTTCTGAAGCCATGAACTGCACCCTCTTCGGACTGCTGACCGCAATCCCGGCGCTGGTCGCGTTCTCGGTGCTCAATGGCCGCACCCAGCACCTGATCAACGACGTCAACGAGACGTCGGTGGCGGTGCTCAACCTGATCATCAGCAACAAGGACAAGTTCAAGAACGTGTCCGTGCCGGCCCAGTCGCACGACGAGTGAGTCTCAGGTCGCACCTTCGGGCCCAACGGGGGAACCCCGGGCCCGAAGTCGCTGTCCGGTGGGTAGGCGGGTAGGTTGCTGGTCCAAACTGAAGCATCTTTGAAGAAACGGAGTCACGCATGGCCGGTGGTATGGATCTCGGCACTTCGAAGGGCGGCAAGAAAGCCCTCGACGCGCAAATCAACCTCGTCCCCTTCATCGACCTGATGGCGGTGACGATCAGCTTCCTCATCATGACCGCCGTGTGGACGCAGATTGGCCGGCTCCAGGTCTCCAACTCCGGAGGCCCCCAGTCCGACGAGCAGAAAGAAGAGAACAAGACGGTGCCGGTGACGCTGTTGATCACCGACAAGGAGCTCAAGCTCACCGTCGGCGGCTCGGTGTACGACCCGATGCCGTTCGTGCGCGACGCCAAGGGCCGCCTCGACCTGATGAAGCTCAAGGACAAGCTCAAGGAAGTCCGCACCAACCTTCCCGACCAGCAGAACATCACCCTGCAGACCGAAGACGCGGTGAAGTACGACGACCTCGTCCACATCATCGACGAGGTGATCGGCGCGGGGCTGCCCTCGATTCAAGTCTCCCCGGCGATGGGCTGAGGAACAGAGAAACCAAATGGCAATCAAGACTCCTGGCAAGCACGTCGGTAAGCGCCTCGCCCACAGCAAGGTGTTCGGTGAGAAGCTGGCCCACAAAATCACCCAGAACGCCGACCTGCTGATCACTCCGCTGGTCGACATGTTCGTCATCATCGTCCTCTTCCTCATCGCGAACTTCTCCGCGACCGGCGACGTGCTCAACATGAGCAAAGACATCGTCCTCCCCGAGGCGGAGCACGTTCAGGACGTGCAGCTGGTCCCGGTGGTGATGGTCTCGATGGAACAGGTCTCGGTCTCCGGCACGATCATCGGCCGCGTCGACGACCTCACCCGCGAGGACTACCTCAACATCCCTGCGCTCGAAGAGAAGCTGCGCGACATGAAGAAGCAGTACGAGGACCTGCACTCCTACGCCAAGGACACCGAGGGCGGCTTCAAGGGCGACATCAACATCCAGGCCCACAAGGAAGTGCAGTTCAAGATCATCAAGCGGGTGAT
>JAYVRT010000793.1:0-4049 GCA_043776025.1 Archangiaceae bacterium
TCCTCGAGCTGACCGAGTTCAAGAAGACGGGCAGCTGCAAGACGCTGGGCGTCACCGGCTGCCTGTCGCAGCGGTACGCCCCGGAGTTGGCGAAGGAGATGCCCGAGGTCGATCACTTCCTCGGCACCTCGGCCTACGCACAGATCGGCGACCTGCTCAACGCCGAGGCGAGCCCCCGGCAGGTGATCCCCGACCCCGACTACATCCACAGCGCGACGACGCCGAAGATCAACTCCCAGCCGGGCTACACCGCCTACCTGAAGATCTCCGAGGGGTGCGACAACAAGTGCGCCTTCTGCATCATCCCCACCCTGCGCGGCCTGCAGCGGAGCCGGCCGATCGCCGACCTCGTGGCCGAGGCCGAACAGCTCGCCGACCAGGGCGTCGCCGAGCTCAACCTGGTGGCGCAAGATCTCACCGCCTACGGGCACGATCTGCCGGGCCGGCCGAAGCTGCACGAGCTGCTCAAGGCGCTGTGCCAGGTGGACGTGAAGTGGATCCGCCTCCACTACGCCTACCCCCGGGTGTTCCCCGACGAGCTGATCGAGGTGATGGCGACCGAGCCGAAGATCGCCAAGTACCTCGACATGCCGCTGCAGCACGCCTCGGACAAGCTGCTGCTGTCGATGAAGCGCGGCCGCGACTCGAAGTTCCTCGTCGGGCTGCTGGAGAAGATCCGCGCCCGGGTGCCGGGCCTCACCTTCCGCACCAGCTTCATCGTCGGCCTGCCGGGTGAGACCGAGGAAGACTTCGAGCTGCTCAAAGAGTTCGTCAAGAAGTACCGCTTCGAACGGATGGGCTGCTTCGAGTACTCCGACGAAGAAGGCACCGCGGCGTTCGACTACCCGGACAAGGTGCCGCCGAAGACGATCGAGCGGCGCTGGCGCGAGGTGATGGCGATCCAGCAGCGGATCAACCGCGAGCAGAACAAGCAGCTGATCGGCAAGCGCCTCACCGTGCTCGTCGAGGGCGTCAGCCCCGAGACCGAGCACCTGCTCGTCGGCCGCCACGAGGGCCAGGCGCCGGACATCGACGGGCTGGTCTACATCAACGACGGCCTCGCCTACCCGGGCGAGTTCGTCACCGTCGAGGTCACCGAGACCCACGACTACGACCTCGTCGGCAAGGTGGTCGCCCGCGAGGACCCGAAGCAGCACAAGGCGCGGACGAAGCTGCCGGCGGGCGTCCGCGGCGGAGAGAAGATCGTCGCCCCGCCGAGCTGGCTCGCCCCCCGCTAATTCCGAGATGAGCGCCTCCTCGACGGGCCACATCATCAAGAGCCTGGTGGTGAACGTGCTGATCGCCGCGGCCAAGGGGGTCGCCGCCTTCTTCACCGGCTCGGGGGCGATGCTCGCCGAAGCGATTCACTCCACCGCCGACTGCGGGAACCAACTGCTGCTGCTGCGGGGCGTCACCGAGGCGAAGCGCCCGCCCGACGCCAGCCACCCGCTGGGCTACGGCCGCAACGTCTACTTCTGGTCCTTCATGGTCGCCCTGCTGCTCTTCTCGGGTGGCGGGGTCTTCTCGATCTACGAAGGGATCCACAAGCTGGCCCACCCCGAGCCGGTGGAGAACGTGCTGCTCGCCGTGGGGATCCTCGGCTTCTCGCTGCTGCTCGAGGGCTGGGCCACGCTGGGCAACATCCAGGAGCTCAATGCGCGCCGCAAGGGCACGCCGTTTCTCCGGTACCTCCGCGACACCAAGGACTCGGACCTGGTCGTCGTCTTCGGCGAGAACTCAGCGGCGGTGATGGGGCTGGTGCTGGCGCTGGCGGCGATCGTGATCGCCGATCGCACCGGCGACCCGCGGGCGGACGCGATCGGCTCGATCCTCGTCGGGGCGGTGCTGGTCGGGGTGGCGGTGTTCCTCTCGATCGAGGTCAAGTCGCTGCTGGTCGGCGAGAGCGCCGATCCACAGCTGGCCGACGCCGTGCGCCGCGTCGCGCTCGAGGACAAGCGAATCTCCCAGGTGTCGAAGGTGGTGACGGTGCAGCAGGGCCCCGGCGAGGTGCTGGTGGCGCTGAAGTTCACCTGCGACCCGAAGCTGCAGGCGGGCGAGGTCAGCGATCTGATCAACGAGTTCGAGGCCCGCCTGCGCAAGGCCCAGCCCGAGTGCCGCTTCGTCTACGTCGAGCCCGACCTCACCCCGCGGGCGCCGGTCTAAGAAAAATCCCCGTGGCGCCCGAAGGGGGCGGGGCGCCACAAGGGAGCTCCAGCCTCACATCGGCTGGAGACTTTTTCTTTTAGAACTGTGCCTTCTCGGTGCTGCCTTCCAGGGCCTTCGTCGAGCTCAAGCCGCCGGAAATCACCTCCGAGACGACGTCGAAGTAGCCGGTGCCGACCTCGCGCTGGTGGCGGGTCGCGGTGTAGCCGTCCTTCTCCGAGGCGAACTCGCGCTGCTGCATCGCCGAGTAGGCCGCCATGCCGCCGGTCTTGTACTGGTGCGCCAGCTCGAACATCGAGTGGTTGAGCGCGTGGAACCCGGCGAGGGTGACGAACTGGAACTTGTAGCCCATCGCCCCGAGCTCCCTCTGGAACCTGGCGATCGTCGCGTCGTCGAGCTTCTTCTTCCAGTTGAACGAAGGCGAGCAGTTGTACGCGAGCATCTTGTTGGGGAACTTCGCGTGCACGCCCTCGGCGAAGGTCTTCGCCTCCTCGAGGTCCGGGTTCGAGGTCTCGCACCAGACCAGGTCGGCGTAGGGCGCGTAGGCGATGCCGCGGGCGATCGCGAAGTCCAGCCCCGCCCCTTCCTTCAGACGGAAGAAGCCCTCGTTGGTGCGGTCTTTTCCGGCGATGAACGGCAGGTCGCGGGCGTCGACGTCGCTGGTGATCAGCTTCGCGCTGTCGGCGTCGGTGCGGGCGACGACCAGTGTCGGCACGTCGCAGACGTCGGCCGCCAAACGCGCCGCCACCAAAGTGCGGATGAACTGGGACATCGGCACCAGCACCTTGCCGCCCATGTGGCCGCACTTCTTCTCGCTCGCCAGCTGGTCCTCGAAGTGC
Organism: Archangiaceae bacterium; assembly: GCA_043776025.1. Lineage (GTDB taxonomy): Bacteria > Myxococcota > Myxococcia > Myxococcales > Myxococcaceae > JAYVRT01. Next base: position 3,003 of record JAYVRT010000793.1, read on the forward strand.
ACCCCGGCGGCGCCGGCCTCGATCATCGCCTTCATCAGCTCATAGGCGTTGAGCGGGCCCCCGAAGCCGGCCTCGGCGTCGGCGAGCAGCGGCGCGAACCAGTACCGCTCCGACTTGCCCTCGCTGTGCTCGACCTGGTCCGCCCGGCGGAGCGCGGCGTTGATCCGCCGCACCAGCGTCGGCACCGAGTCGACCGGGTAGAGGCTCTGGTCGGGGTACATCTGGCCGGCGGTGTTGGAGTCGGCCGCCACCTGCCAGCCGGAGATGTAGATCGCCTCGAGGCCCGCCCGCACCTGCTGCACCGCCTGGTTGCCGGTGAGCGCGCCCAGCGTGTTGACGTAGTCGCGGGTGTTGAGCAGTTCCCACAGCCGCACCGCCCCGAGCTTCGCCAGCGTGTGCTCGATGTTGATCGACCCCCGCAGCTTCTCGACGTCGGCCCGGGTATACGGCCGGACGATGCCTTCGAAGCGGCGGGCGTGAAGCTCGAGTTTGGTGGGCGAGGCGGTCATGGGGGGCTCTCAGGGTTCGGCGGCGAGGAGGCGTTGGTAGGCAGGCAGCGTCAGGAACTCTTCGAAATCGACGGCGGTGCTGAGGGCGCGGAACAGGGTTCGGGCTTCGGAGAAGTTTCCGTGGGTGAAGGGCGCGAGCTCTTCGTGCATCACCTGGTCCAGCTTCTCGGGTGAGAGCAGGCCGTGGCGCACCTGCTGCCACACCTGGGCGCGGGAGATCTCCGCGGTCGCCGCGTCCTCCATGAGGTTGTAGATCGCCGCGGCGCCGACGCCGCGAAGCCAGGACTCGATGTACTGGATGCCGACGCTCACGTTGGCCTTGACGCCGGCGTCGGTGATCGTCCCGCCGGGGACCCCGACGGTGCGGATCTGCACGTCGGTGACGCGGACCTCGTCTCGGGTCCGCTCGAGCTGGTTCTTGCGCGTGCCGAGGACCTTGTCGAATTCCTGCATCGCCACCGGGACCAGGTCGGGATGGGCCACCCAGGTCCCGTCGAAGCCGTCGTTCACCTCGCGCGTCTTGTCATCGCGGACCTTC
>JAYVRT010000794.1:0-4044 GCA_043776025.1 Archangiaceae bacterium
GAGGCGATCGAGCTCGCCGCCCAGAAGGTGCACCTCTACCCCGACGGCGCCTCGTACCACCTGGTCCGCCGCCTCGCGGTGCACCTCGGGGTCGACCCCGCCGAGGTCTTCGTCGCCAGCGGGAGCAACGAGATCATCGAGCTGGTGATCCGCACCTTCACCACCCCCGACGACGAGGTGTTGCTCTCCGCCGGCAGCTTCGTGATGTACAAGGTGGCGCTGCAGTCGCACGGGCGGAAGTACGTCGAGGTGCCGATGAAGTCCGGCTACCGCTACGACCTGGCGGCGATGGCCGAGGCGCTGACGAAGAAGATCCGCCTCGTCTTTCTCGCCAACCCCGACAACCCCACCAGCACCGCCTTCACCAAGGCCGAGCTCGACGCCTTCCTCGCTCGGGTGCCGCCCGAGACGCTGGTGATCCTCGACGAGGCCTACTTCGAGTACGTCGACTGGGCCGAGTACCCCAACGGGCTCGACTACTTCCGCAAGCTGCCCAACTTCATGACGCTGCGGACCTACTCGACGATCTATGGGCTCGCCGGCATCCGCCTCGGCTACGGGGTGATGCAGCCCAAGCTCGTCGGCTACTTGAACCGCACCCGGATGCCCTTCAATGTCTCGTCGATCGCCCAGGCCGCGGGGATCGCCGCCCTCGACGACATCGAGCACCTGCGCACCACACAGCAGACCACCTGGCGGGGCCTGCGCTACCTCGAGACCGAGCTGCGGGCGCTGGGGATCCCGGTGCCGAAGAGCCACGCCAACTTCGTCTTCGCCGATCTCGGCCGGCCCGCGGCCCCGGTGTACGAGGCGCTGCTGCGCAAGGGGATCATCACCCGCCCGGTGCCCGGCAGCGGCTGGCCCAACGCGCTGCGGATCTCCTCGGGCCTCCAGTCGCAGAACGAGCGGTTGGTCGGCGCGATGCGCGAGGTCTTGAAGGCCTGATGTCCGGGCCGCTGATCGTCGCGATCGATGGTCCGGCCGGCGCGGGCAAGTCGAGCGTGGCGAAGATCCTCGCCCGGCTGCTCGGCTTCGCCCTCGTCGACACCGGCGCGATCTACCGCTGCGTCGCGCTCGCCGCCCAGCACCGCAAGATCGCCTTCGACGACGATGAACGCCTCGGGGGGCTGCTCGACACCCTCACCATCTCCTTCAAGGTCGAGGGCGAGATGAACCACGTTTTCCTCGACGGGAAAGACGTGTCCGACGCGATTCGCACCCCGGAGATCTCGATCGCCGCCAGCCAGGTCAGCGCCCGGCCGGTGGTGCGCGCCGGCCTGCTCGAGCTGCAGCGCCGGCTGGCGAACGAGGCGAAGCTCGGAGCGATTCTCGAGGGTCGCGACATCGGCACCGTCGTCTTTCCCAACGCCGAGCTGAAGTTTTTCCTTCACGCCGACCCCACTGTGCGGGCGCGCCGCCGGTAAGAGGAGCTGTTTCAGAAGGGCGTCGACAAGTCGCTGCCGGCGGTGCTCAAGGAGCAGACCCAGCGTGATCGTGAAGACAGCGAGCGCGAGACCGCGCCCCTGAGGCCAGCCGACGACGCGGTCCAAATCGATTCGTCCTCGATGCCGTTGTCGGACGTGGTCCGCCAGATCGAAGAGCGGGTCCGCGTGGCGCTGAAGAGTCACTGACCGAAGCTCATGGGGGCGGGACGGATGTTCGACGCACAGACCGAGCGGGCGATCGTCGGCGAGCGGGCCCGCATGGCGGAGTTGCTGCGGCGGATTCGCCTTCTCGGCGCGACGCTGTGGGTGATGTCGGTGCTGCTGTCGGCGCTGCGTCTCGATGGGCCCGCTTGGACCGCCCGCTTCGACACGGTCGAGCTGAAGACCTTCGGCCTTGGGCCCACGCTCTACTTCGGGGCCGCGATTCTGCTTCTCAGCGCGGGGCAGGCGCGCCGCTTCAACCTGCTGAGCGCGTGGGCGGTGCCGCTGATCGACATCCCCACCGTGCTCTTCATCGAGCACAGCCGCATGGCTGGCTCGCCCGAGAAGCTGGCCAACGCCGAGTTCGCGCTGGGGATGTTCTGCTTCATGGTGCTGATGGCCACGATGACGCTGAGGCGCACGGTGATCGTCGCCGCCGGCGCGGTGGCGATCCCGCTTCAGTTTGCGCTGCTGTCGGGTGGCGTCGCGCCCAACTCAGCCTGGTTCATCGGGGCGGCGGCCCTGCTGACCATGACCACAGTCGCCGCCGCGTACCTCACCAACCGCACCTACCTGCTCGTCGGCAGGGTGGCGCGCCTCGCCCGACACTTCTCGCCCGAGGTGGCGAAGGTGATCGAAGGGGAAGGCGCCGCCGCCACGTCGGGGAAGACCGAGCAGATCACCGTGCTCTTCTCCGACATCCGCGGCTTCACCGCGATGAGCGAGAAGCTCGAGAGTCAGCAGGTGGTGGCCCAGCTCAACGACTACCTGGCCCCAATGGTCGAGGTGGTCGAGAAGCACCACGGCAACGTCGACAAGTTCATGGGCGATGGGATCCTCGCGTACTTCGGCGCGCCCCAGACGCTGCCGGATCACGCCGCCGCTGCCGTCGCCTGCGCCCTGGCGATGCTCGAGGCCCTCGAGGCCCTCAACCATCGCCGCGCGGCCGCCACGTTACCCGCGTTGAAGATCGGCATCGGGCTTCACACCGGCCCAGCGGTGCTGGGAGAGATCGGCCCGATCGAGCGGCGCGAGTTCACGGTGATCGGCGACACCGTCAACGTCGCCTCGCGGATCGAAGGCCTCACCAAGCAGCTCGACACCCCCGTCCTCGTCAGCGAGAGCACCCGCGCCGGCGCGCCCGCCTTCTCGTACCGCGAGCTGGGCGCGGTGCCGGTGAAGGGCAAGGCCGAGCCGGTGCCGGTGTTCGCCCCCTCCTTTGCTTCCAGGAGCGTCGCGGGCTAACAGCCTGGGCAGTTGCGAACGCTCGCCCTCACCCTCGTGCTGGTTCCGGTGCTCGCCCTGGCCCACGGGACCACCCCCCAGTCGCTCTCGATCAACGTCCGGGTCGACGCCGGACAGGAGCTGATCGTCGGCAGCACCTTCGGGGGCATCGTCTCCCATGATCGCGGCGCCTCCTGGCGGGTGATCTGCGAGGAAGCGATCGGGTATGGCAGCGGGCAGCGCCCCGCCTGGTGGTGGTCGGACACCGGCGCCACCTTCGCCTGCAGCCTCAAGGGGCTCTTCGTCGCCCGCACCGACGGGTGCGACTGGCAGCCGGTGCCGGACTTCGATCTGCAGGGCTGCTCGGAGATCCGGGGGCAGGGGGGCACGCTGATCGCCGCCCAGGGCAAGTACAGCACCGACACCGACAACGGCATCCTCCGCAGCACCGACGACGGCAAGACCTGGACGCGCGCCGCCGAGGCCTCGAAGGTCCTCTTCTACAGCTCGGTGCGGATCGCGCCCTCGAACCCGCAGCGGGTCTACGTCGGTGCCTGGTGGTTTCAGCCGCTGGTCTCCCAGCTGCTGCGCAGCGACGACAACGGGGTGACCTTCGCCCGGGTCGACCTGGGGGCGGCGCTCCCGACGGCGGGGGCGTTCTACGTGCTCGGCGTCCACCCGACGAAGAGCGACCTCGTCTTCGCGACCGTCAGCCGCAGCGACCCTGCCAACGGGTGGCTGCTCCGGTCGACCAACGGCGGCGACAGCTTCACCCCGGTGATCACCGCCCCGGTGATCTTCAACTCGCTCGCCTTCGGGGCGGATCCCTCGACCGTCTACGCCGCCGCCGGCAACGCGCTGTACAAGTCCACCGACGAAGGCCTCACCTTCAGCCTGCTGCCGTCGCCCCAGAAGAACGCCTGCGTCGCGACCTTCGCAGACCGCGTCTACGGCTGCGGCCTGCAGGAGCTCGACGGGTTCGTCGTCGGCCAGGGCCAGGGCCAGCTCTCCGCCCCGCTGCTGCGCTGGGGGTCGATCGCCGGCCCGATCAGCTGCCCGGCCGGCTCGGCGGTGCACACGCTGTGCGAGCCGCTGTGGCCCGTCGTCCAGGCGTCGTTTCCGATCGACCCGAGCGACGCCGGCACCCCCGACGCAGGCCAGCGGGACGGCGGAA
>JAYVRT010000795.1:0-4041 GCA_043776025.1 Archangiaceae bacterium
GGGTCACCGGGCACGTGCCAGTGCACCTCACCTGCGAGCAGTCGCGGGCGTCGAGCACGTGCACCGCCACGGTGCCCTGGCCACAACAGTCGTTGGGCACGCAGTCAGAATCCTGCACGCACGCCCGGCCACCCGCCTCAGGCACGGGCGGCTCATCGAACAACGATCCACAGCCGCTCAACAACAGCAACGCGAGAGCGGCCTTCCTCATCGCTTACCTGTTCATCCCGCCGAGGAACTCGATGTTCCCCTTGGTCGGGCGCATGTGTTTGAGCACGAACTCCATCGCGTCGATGGGCGTGAACGGGTGCAGCACCTGCCGCAGCGCGGTGATGCGCACCAGGTCAGCGGGCGTCAGCAGCAGCTCTTCTTTTCGGGTACCCGACTTGTTGATGTCGAGACAGGGGAAGATGCGCTTCTCGAAGAGCTTTCGGTCGAGCACGATCTCTGCGTTGCCGGTGCCCTTGAACTCTTCGAAAATCACTTCATCCATTCGGCTGCCGGTGTCGATCAGCGCGGTGCCGATGATGGTGAGCGAGCCGCCTTCTTCGATGTTGCGTGCAGCTCCGAAGAAGCGCTTGGGGCGGTGCAGCGCATTGGCATCGACGCCGCCAGACAGAATCTTGCCCGAGGACGGCACCACCGTGTTGTAGGCGCGCGCCAGGCGGGTGATCGAGTCGAGCAAGATGCACACGTCGTGCTTCTGCTCGACCAGGCGCTTGGCCTTGTCGATGACCATCTCGGCGACCTGCACGTGGCGGGTGGCGGGTTCGTCGAACGTCGAGGCCACCACTTCGCCGCGCACGCTGCGCTGCATGTCGGTGACTTCTTCGGGCCGCTCATCGACCAGCAGCACGATCAAGTACACGTCGGGGTGGTTGTGCGAAATCGCGTGGGCGATGTTCTGCAGCAGCACCGTCTTGCCGGCCTTGGGAGGCGCCACAATCAGGCAGCGCTGCCCTAAGCCGATGGGGCAGAACATGTCGATGATGCGGGTGGTCAGCTCGCTGCCGTCGTGCTCGAGCTTGAGCTTGCGGGTCGGGTAGAGCGCGGTGAGGTTGTCGAACAGAATGCGCTCGCGCACGTCGGCCGAGGTGGGGTCGACGAAGTTGATCTTGTCGACCTTCTGCAGCGCGAAGAACCGCTCGCCTTCGCGCGGCTGGCGAATCGGCCCGGTGACGGTGTCGCCCGGGCGGAGGTTGAAGCGGCGGACCTGCGAGGCGCTGACGTAGATGTCGTCGGGGCTGGGCTGGTAGTCCGAGTCGGCGCTGCGGAGGAAGCCGAAGCCGTCGCTGAGCAGCTCCATCACGCCCTCGGCGCGGACCTCGAAGCGCTTCTCGGCGACGTTGCTCAAGATGCTGAAGAGCAGTTCCTGCTTCTTCAGCCCCTGCGAGCCCTCGATGCCGAGGTTGTGGGCCATCTTCGACAGCTCGGTGATCTTCATCCGCTTCAGATCGGTCAGCTGCAAGACCTGCAGCGGCTCGCCTTCGCGGACCTCGTTGTCGAGCGAGGGGGCCTCGGGGGAAGGGGGCGCCGGGGGGAGCTCGGCGGCGGGCTCGTCGTCCTGGGTCCCGACCTTCTGCAGCTCGTCGTCGCGCACGGGGCGAGGCATCGCGGTCAGCACCGGGCGGGGGGCCGAAGCCGGGGCCGCGGCCTGCTCACCCTCGTCGCCCTCGTCCTTCTTCTTCTTCGGTTCGGCGGCCGCGACCTTCTTGGCGCGCTTCTTTGGCTCTTCGTCGAGCTCGGTGGGTTTCTCTTTGGTGACGCGCTTTGGCATGACGAACCGGGAGTCAGATGCCGCCCGTGGATTCGGGCGGTCCGTGCTGCAAATGCTTCAGGGAGTTAGAGGGCGCCGCGACCAGCAACGACGCCACAACAACGAGGTGCAAGGTAGGGATTGAGGTGCGTCGCTGTCAACCGTTACTTACGAAGAGAACTCTCGTAAGTGGCTTTTATTCGAGGGGATCGCCATGAAACCGGCAGACCGCGTTGCCGAGCTGCGAAGGCTCATCGCCTACCACAACGACCGCTACTACGCGCTCGACGCCCCGGAGATCTCCGACCAGGCGTACGACGCGTTGATGCAGCAGTTGCAGCAGCTGGAGAACGCTCACCCTGCCCTGCTCACCCCCGACTCGCCGACGCAGCGGGTGGGAGGCGCGGCGAGCGAGAAGTTCGCCAAGGTGGTCCACCGGCGGCCGATGCTGTCGCTGGCCAACTGCTTCGACGACGCTGAGCTCACCGAGTTCCATGAACGGATCGCCAAGGGCGTCGCCACCGAGGAGATCGGCTACGTCTGCGAGCCGAAGATGGACGGGCTGGCGATCGAGCTCGTCTACGAAGACGGCAGGTTCGTCCAGGGCAGTACCCGCGGCGACGGAGAGATTGGAGAAGACGTCACCGCCAACCTCCGCACCCTGCGCAACCTGCCGCACAAGCTGAAGCTGGCCTCGCCGCCGAAGCGGCTCGAGGTGCGGGGCGAAGTCTTCATCTTCAAGGCCGACTTCCAGAAGATGAACCAGGAGCGCGAGGAGCGCGGCGAGCCGACCTTCGTCAATCCCCGCAACAGCGCCGCGGGAAGCCTGCGCCAGCTGGATCCAAAGCAGACCGCCGAGCGGCCGCTGAGCGTCTTCCTCTACGAGACCGGCGAGGCCGAGGGAGGCCCGCATTTCAAGCAGCACAGCCAGAAGCTGCAGTGGCTCGCCGGCGCCGGGCTGCCAGTGAATCCGCGGCGGGAGGTCGCCCGGGGAATCGCCGGGGTGCGCGACGCCTACGCGGCGCTGATGAAGGACCGCCACGGACTGCCCTACGAGATCGACGGGCTGGTGGTGAAGGTCGACGACGAAGACTGGCGGCTGCGGCTGGGCCAGGTGTCGAAGAGCCCTCGCTGGGCAATCGCCTACAAGTTCCCGCCCGAGGAGGTCGAGGCGCTGGTGGAGGACATCTTCGTCAGCGTCGGCCGCACCGGCGCGATCACCCCCTGCGCGCGGCTGAAGCCGGTGTTCGTCGGCGGGGTGACGGTGTCGAACGTCACGCTCCACAACCAGGACGAGCTGAAGCGCAAAGGGGTGTTGATCGGCGACTGGGTGTTCCTCCGCCGCGCCGGCGACGTGATCCCGGAGATCGTCAAGGTGATCGAAGCGCGGCGCCCCGCCGACGCGCGCGAGTTCGCCTGGCCGACCGACTGCCCGGTGTGCCACTCGCCGATCGCCCGCGAAGAAGAGGGAGTGATCTGGCGCTGCACCGGGCTGTCCTGCCCGGCGCAGCTCACCGGCCGGATCCGCCACTGGGCGACCCGCACCGCGCTCGACATCGAGGGGCTGGGAGAGAAGCTGGCCCAGCAGCTGATCGACACCAAGCGGGTCAGCACCCTGGCAGACCTCTACACACTCGACGTGGCGAAGCTGATGACCCTCGAGCGGATGGGCGAGAAGAGCGCGAAGAACCTGATCGACGCGCTCGGCCGCAGCAAGCAGACGACGCTGCGCCGGTTCATCTACGGCCTGGGGATCCCCCAGGTGGGCGAGGCGACGGCGAAGGCGCTGGCGGATCACTTCGGCGCGATGCAGCCGCTGATGGACGCCGATGAAGAGACGCTGCAGACGGTCAAAGACATCGGCCCCGAGATGGCGCGGGCGATCCACACCTTCTTCCACCAGGACGCGAACCGCCAGGTCGTGGAGCAGCTGCTGAAGGTGCCGATCCACCCCGAGCCACCGGAGAAGGTCGCCGGCGGGCCCTTCACCGGGAAGACGGTGGTGATCACCGGGACGCTGACGACGCTGACCCGTGAGGCGGCGAAGGAAGAGATCGAGCGGCGCGGCGGCAAGGTCTCCGGCAGCGTCTCGAAGAAGACCGACTTCCTCGTCGCCGGCGAAGAGGCGGGCTCGAAGCTGAAGAAGGCGGCCGAGCTGGGGGTGAAGGTGCTCGACGAGACCGCCTTCCGCGCGCTGCTGTAGGGAGCCGCGACCCGACGTCCAGGCGCCCACGCGGCCCTGGTCGCTTCGCGGGCGGGCGCGGGTTGATCAGTCGGGGCACCAG
>JAYVRT010000796.1:0-4040 GCA_043776025.1 Archangiaceae bacterium
ACCGGACCCGAGGTCTTCAACACCGCCCTCGTCTACTCGCCCGCCGGGGAGCGGGTGGGGCAGGTGGAAAAGGTCTACCTCACCGATCCCGAGGAGCAGACGCTCGACCTCTCCAACGGGTCCCTCGAGGGGCTCGACGTCGTCCGGCTGCCCTTCGTGACGCTGGGCATCGCCACCTCGCGCGACGCCTTCTACCCTCCGGTGGCCCAGCGGCTCGACGATCTCGGCGCCGAGCTCGTCGTCCAGCCCGAAGCCTTCGGTGGTTGGAGCCAGAGCGAGCAGCCCGGCGACTGGCTGCCCGACGTGATGCTCGCCGCGGGCTGGAGCCTCAACCAGAAGTACACCTCGGTGAAGCACGTCGCCGCGCCGATGCTCACCGGCAACCTCTTCGAGCTCGGCTTCGACGGCCAGGCGTTCGTCAGCGCCAAGGCCACCCCCGCCCAGCCGCGCCGGGGCTTCGTCGCCAGCGAGGAAGTCCCGGGCTTCGTACAGATCGGGCCCTGGGCGTATCCCGAGGCAGAGGCGGGCGCGCCGCTCAAGGCGCGGCAGGACGCGGTGCGGGAGCTGGGCAAGCAGCTGATCGCGAACTCGCACTCGGGCACCGAGGGGCAGATGTTCGACGGAGCGCTCGGCGCTGAGCTCCACTTCGACGGGGCAGCCCAGCCCGCGCCGATGAGCACCGGCCCCACCGCCAGCGTCGCCGTCGCGCCCGGCTCCACCGGACACCAGCGAAACCCGGAGGTCGCCTGGGCCGCCGACGGCACGCTCTACGCCGTGTGGAGCGACACCCGCGACGGCGCGGCACGCATCCTCCTCGGCCGCTCTTCCGATGAAGGGAAGACGTGGTCGCCCGCGGCCGGCGTCGACCCGGATCCCTCGCCGTCGCGCCAGCTTCGCCCCGCGATCGCCGCCGGAGCCAGCGGCTTCGTCGCGGTCGCCTGGCAGGACGACGCCAGCGGGGTCGAGCAGCTGCGGTGGGCCGTCTCCCACGACGGCGGCCGATCGTTCGCCGCCGGCTGGGCCGAGACGACCGGCCACGCCCAGTGGGAAGCGTCGATCGCCGCGCTCTCGGGTGGCGGCTGGGCGATCGCGTGGACGGACTTTCGCAGCGGCCTGGCGCCCCAGGTCCGGGTCCGCTGCTTCGGCGCAGCGGGCACGACGCCCCCTTCGCGGGCGATCGACGCCTCCGCCGCGGACGCCCCGCGTGAGCGGGGCTCGCAGCTGCAGCCGACGCTGGCCACGGTCGAGGGCCAGCTCTTCGCCGGGTGGATCGATCACCGCGGTCGCGACTGGCAGGTGCGCGGGCGCGCGGGGGACCTGTGCACGGAAGAGGGCGCCAGCCTGCAGCTGTCGGCGACGAGCAAGACCGAGGTCCTCGCCGCTGATCCGAAGGCGGTGGCCGCTCCGAATGGGCAGCTGCTGCTGGCGTGGGATGAGATCCGCGACCGCCAGGGGCACCGGGTGATCGCCGCCGCCGAGCTGACCCGTGGCGTCTGGCAGAACCTCGACTCCACCCCGTCCGACGGCGTCAGCCGGGTTCGCCCGGCGCCCTTCTGGCTCTCCGGCTTCAAGGTGGCGATCCAGGACCTTGGGCCGGGGAAGAACTCGCTGTCGATCTGGGAACAAGGCAGGGTGCCCGCGCGCTTCGACGACTCGGCCGCCGCCCCCAACCAGCTCACCCGGCCCCGCGCCGTGACCCGCCCCGACGGCACCGCCGCGCTGATCGTCTTCGAGGACGACCGCGAGGGGTGGGTGCGTGTTCGCTCTCAGCTGATCCGCAACGGTCTGTAGCGGGCTTCAGTTCCCGTCGGCGATCAGGCCGTCGGCCAGCGCGTAGCGGCCGCCGAGCACCAGGCCGAGCGCGCCCTGCTTGAAGATCGAGAGCCACTCGACCGAGCTGCCGCGGGCGTCGCGGTTGGGGGCGTACCAGCGCAGCTCCGCCTGCAGCGTGAAGCGGCTGAAGCGGATCTGCGTCCCCACCGCGGGCGCGAAGTCCACCGCCAGCCCAAGCGTCGACAATTGGGCCGCGAGCGAGACGAACGGCACGAAGCGGCCTACCGCCCAGCTCGCCGTCACCGCACCGTCGAGATAGCCGAGCGCGTCGGACTTGAAGTCGGTGAAGACGGAGCCGCGCCAGCCGAAGCACAGCGCCGGCCGCGCCCCCAGCGGATCGAGGAACAGCCAGCTGCCCCCGCCGTCGAAGCCGGCGACGTGCTGCGCCAACAGCGTCGTCACGTGAACGTGGGTCGACAGATCCGACTTCGGGCCCAGCCCCCACGACACCCCGATGGCGGAGAGCGGCAGCGGCACCGGAACGCCGCTCACCCGGACGGCCGGGCCACCGACCGACGCCTCGGCGACCAGCACCCCGCGCGGCGTCGGCCGCACCTGCGTCGACAGGCCACAGCCGGCGAGCACCACCACCACCGGGAACAGCGCCGCGCGCACCGCCGCATTCAACCTGTGCCGGCAACGATTGCGAGTGTTAATTGACCGCGATGCCCGCGCCGCGCTCGACGACCCTGCTGTTGCTGCTTTCCCTCGCCGCCACCGCCGCCCGCGGCGAAGAACTCAAGTCGATCGTCAAGGAGCACCGCCTCTCCAACGGGATGCTCTGGCTCGTCGTCGAGCGACCCCAGGCCCCCGTCTTCACCGGCTTCGTGCGGGTGCGGGTCGGTGGCGCGGACGAGGAGCCCGGCTCCACCGGTCTGGCCCACCTCTTCGAGCACATGGCCTTCAAGGGCACCCCGATGCTCGGCACCCGGGACTTCGAAGCCGAGAAGCGGCTCCTCCCGCAGATCGCCCAGGCCGGCGACGCGATCGCCGTGCTCCAACGATCAGGCAAGGGGAGCACCCCCGAGGCTGCCGCGCTCAAGGCCCGGCTCGCCGAGCTGTCGAAGCAGCACGCCGCGCTCGTCGACGAGAACGCGATCGCCGCGCTCTACAACGCCAACGGCGCCGTCGGCCTCAACGCCCAGACCGACAAGGACACCACCAGCTACTTCGTCAGCTTCCCGCGCAACCGCCTCGAGCTGTGGCTCACCGTCGAGGCCCAGCGGCTTGCCGCGCCGGTGCTGCGCGACTTCTACACCGAGCGCGACGTCGTCCAGGAAGAGCGGCGGATGAGCATCGAGTCGAACCCCGGGGGCGCGATCTTCGAGGAGCTCAACCAACTCGCGTTCGTCTCCAGCCCGTACCGCTGGCCCACCGTCGGCTACAGCGAGGATCTCCAGGCGATGTCGCTGAGCAAGGCCCAGCAGTTCCGCGACCGCTACTATGCGCCGGGGAACGCGGTCGGCTGCATCGTCGGCGACGTGAAGCTCGAGGCGCTCGCGCCGCTGCTGGAGAAGACCTTCGGCGCCATCCCCGCGCGGCCGCTGCCGGCCGCCCCGGTGTTCGCCGAGCCTGTCTCCCACGCCCAGCGCCGCTCGACCGTCTTCTTCGATGCCGGCCCGCGCATCTACCTCGCGTTCCGCAAGCCGCCCGCGCCGGCCCACGACGACTACGTCTTCGACATCCTCGACGTGCTGCTCGGCGGCGGTCGCACCGGCCGGCTCCACAAGCGGCTGGTGCTCAAAGATCGCCTGGTGCAGGCCGTCGGCGTCTTCGGCGCTCCCGGCGATCGCCTCCCCAACCTCTTCGTCGTCGCCGCCGTCCCCCTCAAGGGGGTGAAGAACGAGGACGTGGAGAAGGCGATCTGGGAAGAGCTACAGAGGCTCAAGGTCGAGAAGGTGCCCGAGCTCGAGCTGCAGAAGGTGCGCAACCGGATCAGCGCGGATCACGCGCGGGCGCTCGACTCCAACGGCGGTCTCGCCTCGGCGCTGTCGTCGAACCAGGTGGTCATCGGCGACTGGCGGTACGTCGCCGACCACTCGGCGGTGATCGACGCGATCGGGGCGGACGAGATCTCCGCGGCAGCGAAGAAGTACTTCGTGCCGGAGAACTCGGTGATCGTCGATCTCGCCAAGCCGGCCCAGGGTGCCCCGTGAAGCGCGCGTTCCTCTGGCTGCTGCTGGGCGCCTGCGTCACCGCCGACCCGG
>JAYVRT010000797.1:0-4029 GCA_043776025.1 Archangiaceae bacterium
CGCTCGAGCTCCTTGTGCTCGGCGTCGATCACGAGGCCGCTGCTGCCCAGCCCAGCGGAGAATTCGAACACCAGCCCGCCGTGCTCTTCGAGGATCCGCAGCGTGTGCCGGTGTTCGTCGAGCCGGGCCGCCGAACGAGATCCCTTGGCGTAGACGAGCTGCGCCTTGCCGTAGGCGGCCGGCTCGGACTCGTAGCCGATGCGGTGCAGCCAGCTGATCGCCGAGGCGATCGCCAGCGCAGGGTCGCGTGGGGCCTTCCGCTCGAGCCGGAGCCGGGACATCTGCCCGGCCTACCGCACGGGAATCTGCTTCTGGCAGCGGGGTTGTAAGCGACGTATGAGGGACTTGATGACGCCCGTGAATCGGCTGCTCTTGCTGTCGTCTGTGCTCGGGTTCTCCGTCGGGTGCGACCAGGCGACCAAAGTGATCGCGATCGCCCAGCTCGAAGGAAAGCCGAGCCACTCGTTTCTCGGCGACATCTTCCGGCTCACGTTCGCCAAGAACGAAGGGGCCTTCCTCTCGCTCGGGGCACAGCTGCCCGATTCGGCGCGCTTCTGGGTCTTGACGGTGGCGGTCGGGGTGCTGCTGCTGGGGATCGTGGTCTTCACCGCGGTGAGCGCGAAGCTCAACCCGGTGCAGGTGTCGGGCTACGCGATGATCGCCGGCGGCGGGCTCTCGAACTGGATGGATCGCGCACGCAACAGCGGCTCGGTGGTCGACTTCATGAACCTCGGCATCGGCCGGCTGCGCACCGGGATCTTCAACGTCGCCGACCTGGCGATCCTGGTGGGCATCGGGTTCTTGCTCTACGCCGGGTGGAAGCTGGAGCGGGATGAGAAGCGGGCCGCGCTCGCGACCTCGCCTCCTCCGCCGAGTTAGGCGCTCAAGGTACGCAGGCGCGAAGGCGCGCGACCTGCAGCGCACCGCCCTGTGCGAACGCCCAGACGACGTCGCCGTTCGACTGGCTGACCCAATCGCTGTCGGTTGGAAACGGCGCCGAAGCGGTGAGCGTCTCCGCGGAGCCGACCGCGGCGCCAGTGGCGTCGAAGCGTTGTACCCACCGCTCGCCGCCGGCGAGCCACCCCGCGGCGAGTGCGCCGTCGAAGTTCGCCAGTTGGGGCCTGCTCTCGTCGGCGGCGGTCTGCGTGATCCACCTGCGGGAGAGCACCGTGCCGCTCGCGGAGAGCTGCACCAGCGCGACGTCCTCGTTGGGCCGGCCCTCTTTCGAGGCGTAGTCGAACCAGAAGCCACCGTCGGCGGCGGCGATGCCCCCGAGCTCTCCCCCGTAGACTCCGGCGCAGTTGCCGGTCGGTTCGGAAGAGATGATCGGCCCGTTGTGGTTGAAGAGGATTCCCTTCACTGGGTAGCAGTCGGATTGGCAGATCGGCGCCAGGCCCGCCGCCGACCGGAACAGCCGTTGATCTCCGCTGTGGCTGCACCCCCAGGTCCACTCCGCGGAGACCGTGCCGTCGTCTCTCACTTCGCGCAGCTGATCGCCCTGGTGGCCGATCAGGTCGGGCCAGCGGCGATGAAGGGCGGAGTAGGCGGAGTATCCGTTGGGGTTGCGAACCAGACGCCCGGTGAGCGCGAACTCGCCGAACCACTCGACGCCGACCACCGCGTGATCCCCGCCGGCGATCAGCACCGTCTCGGGAAGGGAGCCTCCGGTGGCCCCGATCCGCACCAGCACCAGCTGGTCCGGCGGGCGCGGCACGAGCAGGCCGAACTCATTGGGGCCGGCCGCGAAGCCGAGGACGCCCGAGCCTGCGACCACCAGATCCGCGCCGGCACGGGCGTCGTCTGCGGTCAGCCGCGTGATGTGAACGCCCGCCGAGTCGTGCCAGGCGAGCGCGCCGCCGGTCGCCGTCTGCGCGAAGTGAATCGGGCCAGAAGGTGAGCCACCCGCCGCCGCGACCGCGACAACGCGAAGCGCGGTGTTGAGCGGGCCTCCACGGGTGCACTCCCCTGCCGCTCCGCCACCGACGCCGCTTCCGCCGCCGACACCACCTCCACCGATGCCGCTTCCGCCACCGACACCAGTTACCGAGTTACCGAGTTACCGGGTTTGAGCCCCTAACCTCTGAGCTACTGGCCGGACGCGAGCTGGGTGAACGTGTCGCCTGCGTTCGGCGCAGAGTCGGCGTTGGTGTCCGTCCACTCAAAGATGTACCAGCTATTCGGGTACTGGTTCCGATTGGGCAGGATCTGATTCGCCCAATACCAGGCGCCGGTCTGGGTGCCGTAACCGCCGCTGCATAGGCCATAGGCGATCAACGCCAGGGTGCCGGAGACCGGGTCTTTGACGAGCTCGACGAGGAATACGTCGTTGTGCGACGAGCACATCGCCGAAGGGCGAGTGACGACATTCGACGAGTCGCTCCGCTTGCGGAAGTAGAACGTGTCGATGCCGTTGGTGGCGAAATAGACCTTGGTCACCTGCCGGGTGCGCTCGAGCCACTTCACCGGAAGGTTGGGGAACGGGCCACCCGCTGTCACCACGGTCGAGCCGCTCCCGAGCAACAGCGCGCCGGTCGTCTGGTCGATCCACGCGGGGTTGGTCTGGGGGCCAGTCTGCAGCGTGGTCTGGGACGAGCAGTTGGTGACGATCGTCGAGGCGAGGACGTTGGTCGCGGCGTTGTCGAGCGTCTGGCCGTCCTGGATCGCGTAGACCTTTGTGTTGGCGCAGAACTCGGGAAAGACGACGTTGTGGCAGGCGAGCCCGTCGCAGAACTGATCCGCTCCGCACGCGCGGCCACAGGCGCCGCAGCTGGTCTGGGTGTTGATGTTTTGACATGCGCCGGTGCAGCAGCCCTGGTTCGCGCCGCAATGGATGCCGCAACCGCCGCAGTTGGCGAGCGTGTCGAGTGCCTGGCAGCTCCCCCCGCAGCAGGACGAGCCACCGCCGCAGACGATGCCGCAGCCGCCGCAGTTGTTGTTGTCGGTGAGGTAGCTCTGACAGTGGGTCCCGCAGCAGACCTGCCCCGCGCCGCACGGGTTGCTGTTGCTGCAGGCCGCGATGCAGCTGCCGCCCTGGCAGACCTTGGCGGCCGAGCAGTGGGCGTCGAGCGTGCAACCACCGCACGAATGGTCGGCGAGACAAACCCCCGACGGGCAATCCGCGCCGGTCTTGCAGCCGCGCTCACAGACGAAATCAGCCCGGCAGTATTGGCCAGGGGCGCAGTTGTCCGACGCTCCAGGCAGGCAGGCGACGCAGGTGTTGTTGGCGATCGAGCAGCGCGG
This sequence comes from Archangiaceae bacterium, assembly GCA_043776025.1. Taxonomy (GTDB): domain Bacteria; phylum Myxococcota; class Myxococcia; order Myxococcales; family Myxococcaceae; genus JAYVRT01. The sequence goes on from JAYVRT010000797.1 coordinate 3,241, forward strand.
CGTGGCGCCGGAGCACTGCGCGTCGTTCACGCACTGGACGCAGGTACCGCCTGGCCCGCAGACGCTCCCGGCGGCACACGGCTGGGTCGCGGTGCAGCCAGGGACACAGGCCTGGTTGACGCAGACGCTGCCCGCTGCGCACTGGTTGTTCGCGACGCAGTGGACACAGGTGTGGGTCGCGGGGTCGCAGTTCGGCGCCACCGGCGAACAACTGGCGCTGCTCAGGCAGCCGACGCACTGCTGGGTCGCCGGATCGCACACCGGCTGTCCCGCCGTGACGCACTGGCTGCTGTCGACGCACCCGACGCAGGTCGCCTTCTTCGTGTCACAGACAAGGCCAGCCGCGCAGGCTGGCTTGAGGATCGAGCAACCCGGCACGCATTGGTTGGCGGTGCAGACCTGCCCGACGGCGCACTGGGCGTCGGCAGTGCACTGAACGCAGCCGGCCCCGGCGAGACAGACCTGGCCCAGCGAGCAACGGTCGGTGTCGTTGCGGCACCCCGCCTCGCAGATTCCGTAGGCGTTGCAGATCTCCCCCCCCGCGCAGTGACTGTCCTGCAGACATTGGACGCAGCTGTCGAGCGCGGTCGCGCAGTAGGGCTTGCTCCCGACGCAGTCGTTGGGCGCTTTGCAGCCGACTGCCGCTCCACCACAGGTACAGCCCGAGAGGACGACGAGCAACGACGCGAGAGCGAAGAACGGGCGCAAGGTGGGCTGCGAGTACACCTACATGAGCCCACACCGCAAGGGGGCCTCGGCTGCGGCAAAACACGTTGCAATTTCAAGCGA
>JAYVRT010000798.1:0-4028 GCA_043776025.1 Archangiaceae bacterium
ACTTCACCACCCAGACCACCGCCCCGGCGCTGCTGACGCTCGCCCGCAAGCCGGCCGACTGGGCGCTGCCGACGGCGGTCGTCGGCGGGCCCACGAACCTGGCGAGCCTCGACTTCTCGCCGCTGGCGACGCTGGGCACGCTGGTCGGGCAGGACCTGTCCTCGAACGTGCGCTGGGCCAAAGAAGGAGACTTCACCTCCGCGGTCGCCTTCGACCCCAACGGCACCGAGGTCGACTTCGCCACCGGGGCGGTGACGCCCACCGACGGCGCCTTCACCAACGCGCTGCTCGCCGTCCCCCGGCTCGAGACGCGCCGGTTCCTCCTGCTCGTGCCGAAGACGCCGAAGTTCGCTGACGGCAGGATTCCGGTGATCCTCTTTCACCACGGCCTGGGAGAGTCGCGGCGCGACGCGGCGGCGATCGCCAACACCATCGCGAAGGCGGGCTACGCAACCCTGGCGATCGACGCGCCGTTTCACGGGCTGCGCAGCTACTGCCAGAGCAGCACCGATTGCCGTACCGGCACCGCTTGCACCGCCCACCGCTGCCCCGATGCGCTCAACGACCCCAACGACGGCTACGCGGTACGACAGGTGCCGCTGTTCGGCAACGACCCCCTCGGGACGCCGGTGATCTCCGGCAATGGGTTCGTCAGCCCGAGCAACCTCTTCGGCAGCCGCGACCACTTCCGCCAGCAGGTGATCGACTACGCCCAACTGCTCCGGGTCCTGGGCGATGGCACCGCGGGGATCTCGGCGATCGACGTCGACGATCCGGCGACGCCCGGCGTCGTCGAGCGGCTCGAGCCGGCGAACCCGCGCTACATCGGCCAGTCGCTGGGCGGAATCATCGGCACGTTGATCACCGCGACGCTCCCGCAGATCACCGCGGCGACGCTCAACGTCCCTGGCGCCTCGATGACCGACGTGATCCTCGACTCGATGTCCTTCGCTTCGTACCGCGCGCCGCTCGACGGGTACCTCACCTCGCGCGGCTGGCCGCCGGGGAGCCAGGGCTACCTGCGGTTCCTCGATCTCGCCCGCTGGTCGCTCGACCCGGCCGACCCCCAGAGCTTCGGGCGGCACCTGATCTCCGAGCCGCTGGGCGCCTCGGCGAAGAAGCGCATCTTCGTCTCCTGGGTAAAGAACGACGAGACGGTGCCCAACCGGGCCACCGACCTGCTGCTGCGAAGCATCGACGTCAGCGCCGCCGACGCCGCGCTGTTCAAGAACTACCAATACCCGTCGGGCGGGCACGCGTTCCTCCTCAACATCGCCAGCACCGCGTCGGCCACCCTCGCGATCCAGGCGCAGAACGACGCGGTCGACTGGGTGAAGCAGTGAGGGCGCTCGGGCTCGCCGCGCTGCTCAGCAGCCAGGCCTATGCCGCCGGCTTCGCGCTGCCCGAGCAGTCGGCGCGGTCGATCGGCACCGCCGGCACGGGCACCGCGGCCGCCGAGGGCGCCGCGGCCGTCTTCTACAACCCGGGATCGCTCGGCTTCGAAGAAGGAATCAGCGCCGAGGTGACCGGGCTGCTGATCGTCCCCCAGTTCGACTACGCGCCACTGCGCGCGGTCGACGGCAAGGCGGAGTCGGCGAACAGCCGCCTCTTCGCCCTCCCCTCGGTGTTCCTCGACGTGCCGGTGGGGCCGCTTCACATCGGGCTCGGCGCCTTCGCCAACTACGGGCTGGGGATCAGCTGGCCTTTCGACTTCGACGGCCGCTTCGTCGCCAGCCAGTCGAACCTGCAGACCTTTACCCTCAACCCCACCGTCGCCTGGAGGATCCAGGAGCACCTGTCGATCGGCGCCGGGTTCGACGTCGTCCGCGGCACCGTCGAGCTCTCGCGGCAGCTCGACTTCGTCGACGGCGAGGGCACGTTGCGGCTGGGCGCGGGCACCTGGGGCTTCGGCGGCAACGCCGGGGTCACCACCCACTGGCTCAACGACCGGCTGGCGGTGGGGCTCGCCTACCGCAGCGCGGTGGCGCTCAAGTTCAAGGGCAAGGCGGACTTCACCGTGCCCAGGGAGTTCCAGGCGCAGCTGGTGGACCAGGACGTCTCCACTGGCCTGCTGCTGCCCCACGCGCTCTCGCTCGGCGCCGCGTTCCGCGCCTCTCCCCGGCTGCGGCTGAGCCTCGACGTCAACTACACCAGCTGGTCGACGCTGCAGCGGCTGCAGCTGCAATTCGCCGACCCGGCACTGGCCACCGGGCTGGCGTTCAACTGGTCCGACACCGTCAACGTCCGCGCGGGCGCCGAGCTTCAGGTCTTGGCGCAGGGCAAGTCGCGGGCGCTGCTGGTTCGCGCCGGCGCGGGGTTCGACCCTTCGCCCGCGCCGGCAAAGACGCTCTCGCCCTCGCTGCCCGACGCGAGCCGGGTGCTGGTGAGCGCGGGCGTGGGCTATCGGCTGGGCAACTTCTCCGCCGATCTCGGCTACCTGTTCGTCTTCCTCCTCCCCCGCGCCTCCGAGCCCGACGCCTTCCCGGCGCGCTACTCGGGAATGGCGCACGTGCTCGGCCTCTCGCTGGGCTTCAAGCAGTAGGAACGCGTGGGCATCGCAGGCGTCGACCGCGTCCTGTTTCTGAGTGTCTCGACCGAAGGCCGTGTGGTACCTGCGCCAGTGCAGCTCAACCACGTTTCTGTGCCGGGGGAATCACCATGAAGAAGCTCGCACTTGCCTGTTGTCTGTTCGCCGTCAGCGCGTTCGCTGAAGGCCCTGCCGCCAAGCCCGCCGACGCCAAGCCGGCCGACGCCGCCGCCGGCTGGAAGCCGCGCCACGTCTCGGCCAAGCCCGACAAGAAGGGCGTCGAGGCGATGTACAAGGCGATGGAGGACGCGATGAAGGCCCAGAACCTCGAGGCCTGCGCGGCGCTGATCGACTTCCCGGTGATGATGATGACTGACACCGTCGCCGGCGTTCCGTCGACCGTGATGTGGGACAAGGCGACCTGGGTCGCGACGATGACCAAGTCGATGGCCGACATGCCCAAGGACATGAAGCTGGGGAAGAAGACGAAGATCACCTTCATGACCGACAGCCTCGCGTTCGTCGAAGAGGACAACGACATGACCATGGGCAAGGCGAAGGACAAGTGGATCTCCGGCGCGCTCGTCGAGCTCAAGGACGGCAAGTGGATGGCGAAGGGGATGATCGAAGGCGGCTGGGGCGACCTGATGCCCAAAGAGGCCCCGAAGGCCGCGGCCGCCGAGCCGGCGAAGACCCCGGTGAAGCCGGCGGCGGAGCCTGCGAAGGCGCCCGCCCCCGCGCCCGCGAAGTAGGCGCACCGGCGCAGCCGCTGGACCTAAGGGGGCCTCCCGCATTCTGCGGTGGCCCCTTTTTGTTAAGAGCGCCCGCCGTGTGGTTTGTTCAGGTGATGATTGCGAAGGCGTTGCTGGCGCTGCGGCTGCTGAGCGTCGAAGGACTTCACTCCGAGCCGTACTACGTCAAGCCGGATGGCGCCTCGAGCGCCCAGTACTTCGAGCTGCTCGAGAAGAACACCCACATCATCTACCCGGCGCTGGCGATCCTGGTGCTGGTGCTGCTGGTCGCGGGGATCCTCCAGGCGTGGCGGACGCAGGACCTCGACGGGCTGCAGAAGGCCGAGCTCAAGCGCGAGGTGATCCTCGTGCTGCGCCGCGAGACGCACGGCGCCCCGGTGGAGATCCTCGCCCGCGAGGTGGGCCTGACCAACCTGAAGCTGGTGAAGCTGCTCGAGGAACTGCAGTCCGACGGGGTGGTGGTGTCCTTCACCAACACCCAGCGGCTGACGATCTGGTCGCTAAAGGGAGTGCCGACGCCGGGCCGCAAGTACAGCGCCCGCTGACGCTGGCTACATCCCGAAGCCGCTGATCTTCGAGATCACCTTGGGGCTGTAGGGATCGTCGGTGGTGATCACCGCGTAGATCCGATACGGCTGGTTGGGGCAGGCGGCGCCGGCGTCCACGCACCCGCGCCCGCCCGGCCCGAAGCTGAGCGTACCGATCTGCTTCTGCGTCGGCTGACTCGGCAGCGTCGCCGCGCTGAGGCT